>JBOHYV010000387.1:0-2611 GCA_050738135.1 Rhodanobacteraceae bacterium
CGATGGCCGGAGGCAAATGCAGGTAGCAGGCCGAAGAGATCCAGCCGCGCGGGTGGTAATGATTGACATGGAACCCGGCGGGCCGCAACCGCACCGACCACATTCCGCTGATCAGGTAATTCGCCGCATTGCGCCGGCGCATGGGGTCGGAGCCGCGCCCGATCGCCGCCATGTAGCGGCGGATGGGACCGTCGATGGCTTGCGGAAAAGCGCGGATCGATGCGAAGGAAGATTGCTGCGGCAACAACTCTATCTGGCTGCCGTCCCGCAACGAATTCCCGATCGGGTGTGCCCGCAGCGTGTGCGAGCGTCCGAGATCATCGACCAGTTCGGCGAGGTAGGCATCGAGCCGGTCCCAGCCCTCCGGGATGTCGATCGACTCCGCGCGCACCAGCTTGTAGTCCAGCAATTCGCGACAGCGTGGATCATCCGACATCCGCAGGGCATCGGCTTTCATCGCCAGCGCACGGCCGTCGGTCGGGTCGGCGCGATGCAGCGACTCGGCGAGTTCGAGCGCATCACGCACGTGCCCCGTGGCCAGCGACGCATTCCCCAACGCAATCTGCGCAGCCCGAGTGTGGGGGGAAACTCCGCTCAAGCGCTTGGCGTACCCGAGGGCGCGGGTGCCGTCGAAATCGAGTGCAATGGTAGCCGCCGCCGTCAACAGCGCGGGGGCTTGCTTCGAGACTGCCAACCCGGCGTCGATCTCCGCCAGGGCCTCCCGCGGCAGGCGCGCCGACACCAGCAGCCGCGCCTTGATGATGCGCAGCGCAAGCAAGCCGGGCTGCTCGCGCACGGCCTGGTCGATCGCACGGCCAGCTTCCCCGACATCGGCGGTGCGCATCCATACCAGTTCCATCAGGTTCGCCTGGGCAATCTGGTGATCAGGTTTCGCGTGCACGACTTTGCGAAACTCCGCCTCGGCTTCGTCGAATCGCGCTTGGCCCAGCAGCGACCGCCCGAGGATGAACGCCGCGTCGGGCGACGCCCCCGAGCGGGCGATGTCGGCGCGCACCAGGGTTTCCGCTTCAGGTGAGCGTCCGGAGTCGGCCAGCACGGCCGCCAGCGTCAGCGCTGCATCACGGTTTCCGGGTTCCAGTTGTGCCCAGCGACGGAAAATCGGCTCGGCCTCGCCATTGCGCCCCAGCGCCACCAAGGCACGTCCATACAGCATCAACACGCTGCCGTTCGCATGGGCCGATCCGACAAGGGGCGCCAGCACAGCCGTGACGTCCTGCGCCCGCCCGGCTGTGAGCAGGCTGCGAGCCAGCCCGGAAATTCGAGCCACGGTCGCCGTGACCAGCGGGTCGGCCGGTGCAAGGTCGAGTGCGCGCCGCAATGCCGTTGCGGCGTCGGCGTGACGACCCGCCCGCAGCATGCGGTCGGCAGCCTGCAAGGCAGCGCTTGGCTCGACGTCGGGCAGGGGCGACTTCACGGTGGCAATCTGCCCCGGATCGGAGAAAATCTCAACTGGGCAAAGGCCTGTGCCGCGACGCCGGTGCTTCGGACGAAATTACAGATCCTGGTGATACTGCACGTACGGCACCCGCCCTTGATCGAGCGCGGCACCGGGACCGAACAGCAGCGGCGCGTGGCCGAAGGTCCACATGTTCCGGGCGCCGAAGTTCAGCTCGCCGCGCCACGGCAGTCGCACACTGATGCCGAGGTCGATCCCGCTCCAGCGCTCGTTCCCGTCGAACGCGGTACCCGGCATGGCGGGCTCCAGCATGTGGCCGACGATGGCACCGCGAACCGCACCACGCTGGATTCCGAGGCTGAGCGTGGTTTGATCCAGCGCATTGTCGTCACCCGCCAGGCCGAACCCCGGCAGGAACTTCACACGGCCCACGCTGGCCCCGAGTTTCACGCTGGTGTCCGGGTCGAGGTCGAGCTTGCCGCGCGCACTGATGTGGGTGGTGGTGCTGTCCCGAAACCACAGCGGCGCCGCGACATCCGCACCGTCTTCGGCGGGCAGCACACGCGGCAGGATGGTGCTGTGGCGGTTCGCGAGCGCAGGTGCCGCCGCAGCCGGCTGGCTCTGCGACTGCCCGACCGACAGGTCGAACTGCATGCCGTGCATGGCGAATCCGGCTCCGACTTCGCCGCTCTCGATTCCGTCGAACAGGGGATTGACGCATGCGGGTTGCGCAGGCACGCCGGGAAATGCCGCGGTGCAGATGGGTGCGAGCGGCGCCCATCGGATCTCTCGCACGTTGGCGTGCGCGGTGATGCCGGGCTTGGTCGCGAGTCGAACGCCTGCGGCGGTGGAATGGGCCCGACCATCCAGCGAGTTCCCCAATCCGGTGGGGACGGTCGTACCGGCTTGGCTACTGGCGGTCACCGACAGCGTGTTGCCGCCATGCTGCCAGACCGGCGCACTTGTCGCTTTGGTCTTCTTGGAATGTGCGGCCTGATGGACCGGCGGAATGACCGGCAGCGGCGGCGTTGTCTGGGCAAACGCCCACAGCGGCAGGGCCAGACCCAAGCCGGTGAGTATCGCGCTGGCAAGCAATCGACGCATTCTTCAACATCCTGGAGGATCGTTTCCCGAGGACCAATGCCGGTAGCACAAAACGTACCGTCTTTGGGCCGGGATTATACGCCACAGAAT
>JBOHYV010000388.1:0-2611 GCA_050738135.1 Rhodanobacteraceae bacterium
CGGCAACATCGTGTTGCCTCAACTTCCCTGTGCTTCTCGCGCCAAGCGGGCCGGCGCGAACTCGCCCGTCCATGGGCTCGGACATGCGCGCCTTGCTTCCGCTTGGCGCTGCGATGCTCGGCGTCATGCAGCGGCGCGAGGAAAAGCTCTGCTTCAATGGCGGCCATCCATGGCCGCGCTCGAAGCACGCACTTACAAGTTGCCATTTCCGTGACGCGCGCAGGAGGCACGCCAGACGGGGCCCCTCGAACACGGCGAGCGGTTGACGGATCCGTCCGCAGGATGGCGCACAGGAAGTGCGCCAGTTCGCCGCAGGCACAAGGACGTGCCGTCGGCGAACCCCGGCGACCGCGAGCGAATCCGCAACACAGGGATGTGCGAAGGACGTGTTCGCGGGGTGGCCTTCTCTTTGGTGACTTTTCTCTTGGCCAAGCAAGAGAAAGGCACCCGTCCGCCGGGAAGCGGGCGGAAAATAACAGGGACGTTTGCTGGAGCAATCAAATACTGCATTGTGCAGGCTGCGCGGCCGCGTGCTTTCGGGCCTGCTCGGCCAGTGCCCACGCCACATGTTCGCGCACCAAGGGTGACGGATCACTGACGCGTGCCTCAAGTGCTGCGACCAGCTCGGACGAGTGCGGCGCGTTCCCCAACGCCACGGCGACGTTGCGCATGAAGCCAGCGTAGCCCGCACGACGGATCGGCATGCCTTCGGTTTTTTCGAGGAATTCATCTTCGTTCCAGGCGAATAGTTCCACCAGCTTGGCGCCGTCCAGCCCATGGCGCGGCGCGAAGTCTTCCTCGTGCGTGGGTCGCGCGAACTTGTTCCACGGACACACCAGTTGGCAGTCGTCGCAGCCGAACACGCGATTGCCGATCAGTGGGCGCAGGTCTTCGGGGATCGCTTCCTTCGATTCGATCGTGAGGTAAGCGATGCAGCGGCGCGCGTCGAGCTGGTACGGGCCGGTGATTGCCTGCGTGGGGCAAACATCGATGCAACGCGTGCAAGTGCCGCAGTGTGCGCTGGAAGGTGTATCCACCGGCAGCGGCAAGTCGGTATAGATTTCGCCGAGGAAAAACCACGAACCGGCGTCGCTGTCCAGCAGCAGGGTGTGTTTGCCGATCCAGCCAAGGCCGGCGTTGCGGGCCAGCGCTTTTTCCAGCACCGGCGCCGAGTCGGTGAACGCGCGGTAGCCGAACGGGCCGGTTTCCGATTCGATCCGGCTGGCGAGTTTTTGCAGGCGGCGGCGGATCAGCTTGTGGTAATCGCGGCCCAGCGCGTAGCGCGCGATGTAGGCGCGCTCGCCGTCGCGCAGGGTTTGCCATGCCGATTCGCCGTCCATGCCCGTCGGAAAATAGTCCAGGCGCGCCGAGATCACCCGCAGCGTGCCCGGCTGCAATTCCGCGGGACGGCTGCGTTTGCTGCCGTGGCGCTGCATGTAGTCCATGCTGCCGTGCCGGCCTTGCTCCAGCCACGCCAGCAGGTGGGCTTCGTCCTCGTCCAGACCGACCCCGGTGATGCCGACTTTCCCGAAACCGAGTTCCGCACCCCACGCCTTGATCCGTTGTGCGAGTGCGTTGAGGTCAATCTTCGCGGCGGGCGCTTCGCTGCCGATATTCATGCGGGCATTGTAGGATCACGCGATGGCGAACCCCGATCCGCAATCCGCGCTGTACACCACCTCGCAGGTGCGCGCACTCGATCAGGCTGCGATCGGCGGCGACATTGCCGGCATCGAATTGATGGAACGCGCGGCGCACGCTGCGCTTGAAATCTTGCGCCGGCATTGGCCGCAGGCGAACGCCTTGTGTGTGCTGTGCGGACCCGGCAACAACGGTGGCGACGGTTTCCTGCTCGCGGCGCTGGCGCGCGAGGCAAAGTTGCAGGCCACAGTGGTTGCGCTGTCGGGACAATCGAAAGGCGATGCCGCGCTCGCGCGGGAACGATTCATGCGCGAAGGTGGTCAGGTTTTGCCCATGACCGCGAATCTGCCGGGGGCCGATGTCCATGTGGATGCGCTGTTCGGCTTCGGCTTGAACCGCGCGCCGACCGGCGATGCAGCGACCTTGATCGCGGCCTTGAATGCGCAGTCGCAACCGGTCCTTGCGCTGGACGTGCCGAGCGGACTGGATTCGGATACCGGCGTGGCGTTCGACCCGTGCGTGCGTGCCACCGCCACCACGTGTTTCGTCGGCTGGAAACGTGGCTTGTTCACGGCGCAGGGCGCGGATCATTGCGGCGAACGCAGCCTGGCGACGCTCGGGATTCCGGATCACCTGTACGCACGCGCCGCCCCCGACGCGACGCTGATGAAGCCGCAGGCGTTGCCACCACGTCCGCGTGACAGCCACAAGGGGCGCTACGGTCACGTGCTCGTGATCGGCGGCGACCTCGGCGCGGGTGGCGCGGCCCGGATGTGCGGCGAGGCTGCGGTGCGCGTCGGCGCGGGCCTGGTCAGCGTCGCCACGCGCGAAGCCAACGTCGGCCCGATCCTTGCGGCACGCCCGGAGCTGATGCCGCATGGCGTGCACGTGCCGCGCAATCTCGAACCCCTGCTGGCACGGGCCAGCGTGCTCGCGCTCGGACCTGGATTGGGGCAGGACGACTGGGGCC
>JBOHYV010000389.1:0-2595 GCA_050738135.1 Rhodanobacteraceae bacterium
CGCCATGCCTGCGCGATCGGTAGCGACGATGGTCTCGCGTGACAGGAAAAAGGTGGTATCCATCATCTTGATGTCGAGTCCACGCTTGCCGCATTCATGCAACGCCGCGGGCACATTGGGATCGTCGGCGAAACCGAACCGCAACGTGAGCCTGTGGAAGTCGTGGCCGAGGTCGGAAAGCTCCATCCGCTCGTCGGGATCGGCGTAAGGCGTTTCCAGCGTATCGACGGTCAGGATGACGTTGCGCCTGTGCAATACCTTGTTGTGCTTGAGGTTGTGCAGCAGCGCGTGCGGCACCGCATCGGGGTCGCTGACCAGGAAAATCGCGGTACCTTCCACCCGCGTGGGCGGATGCTCGGCAAGGTTGTCGATGAACGGCGCCAACGCGACCCCGCCATGTTTCAGCTCGCGCAGCACCAGATCGCGACCACGGTGCCAGGTGGTCAGCACGGTGAACACCGCCAGGCCCAGCACCAGCGGGAACCAGCCGCCGTCCTCGATCTTCAGCGTGTTGGCGCCGAAGAACGCCAGGTCGATCGTGAGAAAGAACAGGCCAAGCCCGACGATGACAACGGGATGCCACTTCCACATCCTCCACGCGACGATCAGGAACAGGGTCGTGTCGATCGCCATCGTGCCTGTGACCGCGATGCCGTAGGCCCCGGCCAGCGCGGTGGACGAGCCGAAGCCGATTACCACCATGATCACCAGGATCATCAGAAAGCGGTTGATCCATGGAAGATAGATCTGTCCGATTTCCTCCTTCGATGTATGCACCACCGGCATGCGCGGCAAAAAGCCCAGTTGGATCGCCTGACGCATGATCGAGAACGATCCGGCGATCACGGCCTGCGAGGCGATCACCGCAGCCGCAGTCGCCAGCGCGATCATCGGGTACAAACCCCAGGAAGGCACCGCCAGGAAAAACGGATTGCTCGCCGCCGCGTGGTTGTGGACGAGCAACGCACCCTGACCGTAGTAATTGAGCACCAATCCGGGCATCACGAAGGCGTACCACGCCAATGTGATCGGCTTGCGCCCGAAGTGGCCCATGTCGGCATACAGCGCCTCGGCGCCGGTCACGCACAGCACCACCGCACCCAGCACCAGAAAGCCGCCCGCGCCGTGATGAAGGAAGAAATTCACCCCGTACCACGGATTGATCGCGCGCAGCACCAGCGGATGCTGCCAGATGTTGTACACCCCGATCAGGCCTATCGCCACGAACCACACGCACATCACCGGACCGAACACGCTGCCGACCCGTCCGGTGCCACGCTTCTGGATCAGGAATACGGCCAGCAACACCCCTACCGCGATCCATACCACCCACTGCGACAATGTGGGCGCTGCCACCTCGAGGCCCTCCACCGCCGACAGCACGGTGATCGACGGGGTAATTACCCCATCACCGAAGAACAGTGCCGCGCCGAGCACCGCCGCCAGCATGACCAGCTTGCGCGTGTGCGGGTGCTGGCGAGTCGCGCGCTGCGCCAGCGCCATCATCGCCATGATGCCGCCTTCGCCCTTGTTGTCGGCGCGCATGATGAAAGTGATGTATTTCACCGCCACCACGATCACCAGCGTCCACAGCACCAGCGACAGGACACCCAACACGTTGAACGTGGTCACCGGCATGCCGTGCTGGCTGCCGAACGCCTCGCTGAAGGTGTACAGCGGGCTGGTACCGAGGTCGCCGAACACCACCCCGATCGCGCCGATCACCATGGCGTGCATGGCCTTTTTGCCGGCCTCGGTGGAAGAGTCGTTGCCGGCCTTGTCCATCATCGCCCCAGTGCCGCGCGCAGCGCCTTGCGGATGATCGCTTCGGCGCCATCGCCATCGGCCGCGGAAGCCGCGACCAGACGCACAGCCTCCGCCGGCTTGTAACCCAACTGTTGCAGCGCCGCTTCGGCCTCGCCCCGTGGATCGCGTGGAATCGTGGCTCGCCCACCGGGCATCGATGCAACGACATCCGAGACACGATCCCGCAGCTCGACCACGATGCGTTCGGCGGTTTTCTTGCCGATGCCGGGAATTCGCGTCAGCGCAGCGACATCGCCCGTCTGTACCAGCCGGGCAAATTCGTTCGTCGAAACGCCCGAAAGCACCGCCAGTGCGATGCGCGCGCCGATGCCGGACACCTTCTGCAGATTTCGAAACAGCGCGCGCTCGTCTTCGCGCAGGAAACCGTAAAGTGCAACGGTATCTTCCTTGTGGGCATAGTGCGTCAGCAGCGTAACCTCGGCGCCGACTTCCGGAAGGTCATACAACGTCGACATCGGTACTTCCATTTCATAACCGACGCCGCCGACTTCAACCAGCACCCACGGCGGGCGCTTGGCGAGCAACGTTCCGCGCAGGCGGCCGATCATGAGCACACTCCGACGAGCAGGGACCGGGGACCAGGGACCGGGGACCAGGGGAGCTTTGCGGGTTTCATCGGCGCCGTCTCCAGGCCGCCGCGGTAATGCCGGTACGCGTTTCGCTTGCACGCAGGTGTGCATGGGTAATCGCAATCGCCAGCGCATCGGCCGCGTCGGCTTGCAACGGCCCGCGCAGGTTCAAAAGGATGCCGACCATGTGCTGCACCTG
>JBOHYV010000390.1:0-2589 GCA_050738135.1 Rhodanobacteraceae bacterium
TCGAAGGCCCGTCTGAGGAGCCTGATCAAGCAGGAGCTGCGCGCCGACGCAGACAAGTACGGTGACGCGCGGCGCGCGCCGCTGGTGGAACGCTCGGCGGCGCAGGCCCTGGACGCGAGCGAGCTGGTCGCATCCGAACCCGTCACCATCGTACTCAGCGAAAAGGGCTGGGTACGTTCGGCCAGGGGCCATGACGTCGACGCGAGCGCGCTTTCCTATCGCGAAGGCGATGCGTATCTCGGCAGCACCCGCGGCAAAAGTTCGCAGCAGGCAGTATTCATCGATTCGACCGGTCGCAGTTATTCGACGCCCGCGCATGCCCTGCCTTCGGCGCGCGGCAACGGCGAACCATTGACGGGCCGCTTCACACCGCCGGCCGGCGCGCGTTTCGACGCCGTCGCCATCGGCGACAACGCAGCCAGCCTGATCCTTGCCACCGACGCCGGTCACGGCTTCCTGACCCGCTTCGAAGGCCTGCTGGCGAACAAGAAAGCCGGCAAGCAGGTCATCAACATTGACAATGACGCGCGGGTGCTGGCACCCGCATACGTGAACGACCCGGCACGCGACCGCATCGTCGCGGTCACCACGGCCGGACACCTGTTGATGTTCTCGGTGGCGGATCTGCCCGAACTCGAACGCGGCCGCGGCAACAAGCTGATCGAGATTCCCAAGGCCAGGCTGCAATCGGGCGAAGAGCGCGTCGCCGGCATTGCGGTGGTTACCGAAGGTTCGGGTGAGGTCACGCTGCACGCCGGTGCGCGCAAGCTCACGCTGAAGTGGGCCGATCTCGTCGAATACGGCGGCAACCGTGCGCAGCGCGGGGGCTTGTTGCCAAGAGGCTTGCGCCGGGTGGACCGGATCGAAACCACGGGTTGACACGGACCTGTACGGAACGTCAGCGGCGGTGCACAATCGTCAAGGGCCTGCTGACGCTATGCCACGTGGCTGCGCCGTCGCCCCTTTGCCCGTAGGGCAAGGAAGAGTGAGGAAGGTGTATGTCGATACATCGACGAATAATGACGCAGCCATGCGGGCAAAGGGACCCGGCCCGAAGGGTTGCTCCGCAGCGGCTGCCATACAGCGGTGCTCGTCTTGACCATAGGCCCACTATGGCGCTGCGGCGCGCGCCTCGTCTGGCAACCGCTGCGGAAGCAACGCGGCTCACTTGGCATAGCGCCAGCAGGCCCTAATGCATGGCGAATACAAAATGCCCGGGGGCAAGCTGGTGGTGGCCGACCTCGAGGTGCGCAACGGCAAACTGACCGGCGTGCGGATCAGCGGGGATTTCTTTCTCGAACCGGATTCCGCACTCACGATGATCGATGTGGCGCTGGAAGGGCTGCCGGCCACGGCAGGCAGCAGGCATCACGCGGGCATGGTCGAGGCGGCGTTGGGGCCGAACGTGAAGATGTACGGCGTTTCACCCGAGGCCATTGCGGTTGCGGTGCAGCGTGCACTGGAGACGCCGGGGTGAACCGTACCGAGTGGAGCGATTACGCATGGCGGCTCGTCCACACCTCGGCGCAGCCACCCGCCCTGCACATGGCGCTGGACGAGGTGTTGACCGATGAAGTCGCGGCGCGGCACCGGCCGCCTACCCTGCGGGTATGGGAATGGTCGGCGTCGTGCGTGGTGATCGGGCGCTTCCAGTCGCTGCGCAACGAAGTCGATGCGAACGCGGCACGCCGCCACGGCATCGAGGTCGTGCGCCGGATCAGTGGTGGCGGCGCGATGTTCATCGAGCCCGGCAACACGATCACCTACTCGCTGTACGCGCCCGAAACCCTGGTCGCCGGAATGAGCTTCCAGGAATCCTACGAGTTCATGGACACGTGGGTCATCGACGCCTTGCAGCGGATGGGTATCCATGCGTGGTACCAACCGCTCAACGACATCACTTCGCCCATCGGCAAGATCGCCGGCGCCGCACAAACCCGTCGCAGCGGTGCGGTTCTGCACCACGTCACCATGGCCTACGACATCGACACCGCCAAGATGCTGGACGTGTTGCGCATCGGCCGCGAAAAACTCTCCGACAAGGCCACCCAAAGCGCCGTCAAACGCGTGGACCCGTTGCGCAGTCAAACCGGCCTGGTGCGCGCAGACATCATCGACAGGATGATCGCAACCTTTCGCCGCAACCATGGACTCACTGTCGGCAGACTGGAACCCGGGGAACTGGAGCGCGCCTCGGCGCTTGCCGCGTCGAAGTTCTCCAGCCCGGCGTGGACCGGTATCGTTCCGTAGCATTGCGATCATCCCGATCGCCGCTTCGCGGGAATGCCGTGTGGCCGGCCCCGGCCACAGTTGCGTGGGACCGAGGATGGGCAGTGAAGCCGCCATCCATTGGCCGGAGTCCATGGCATGGCCTGCCACGACAGCCGCCTTGCCGTGCTTGGCGATCGCCCGGGCAAACGGCACAATGACGTGAACGTCCGGGGGGTTTCGCGTGCGCTGGATTCGACGCACCATCGTTGTGCTGATCGTGATTGTGGTGATCGTGTTTGCGATCGGTTGGCGACTGCTCGCGGGCAGCCGTCCGCAGGCGAATGGCGTCGTCACCGTGAACGGAATCACAGCGCCCGT
>JBOHYV010000391.1:0-2587 GCA_050738135.1 Rhodanobacteraceae bacterium
GGCGATTTCAGCCTCCGACCAGCCGGTGCGCTCGGACAGCAGGCTGGATTCGTAGCTGTTCACCGCCACATAATCGGCCCGCCCGATGAAGGCACGAAACTCTTCGCCCGAAAACAGCGGCATGGCCTGGCCGGGGTCGAAAATGAAGGGCGTGCCTTGTGCCGCGAATTCCGCGGCGTGTTCCAGCATGCCGTCGCGACTGTCCGGAGCCACGATGCCGATCGCGGCGTCGGTCACGTCGCCGACGTGATTGAGTTGACTCTGCATCATCGCGCCCGGGTGAAAGGCGGTGATCTGGTTGTTGTCCGTGTCGGTGGTGATGAAGGCTTGCGCCGTGAACGTATCCGGCACCTCGCGTATCCGGTCGAGGCGAATGCCCAGACCCTCGAACCACTCGCGGTAGGGCGCAAAATCCTGACCCACGGTCGCCATGGGCACGGGTTCGCCGCCCAGCAATTTCAGGTTGTAGGCGATGTTGCCGGCGCAGCCGCCGAACTCGCGGCGCATCCGCGGGACCAGGAAGGACACATTCAGCATGTGCACCTTGTCCGGCAGGATGTGGTTCTTGAAGCGATCCTCGAACACCATGATGGTGTCGTAGGCCATGGAACCGCAGATCAGCGCAGCAGGCATCGGTCCGTTTCCTTTTTCGGGAACCACCGATCCTAACGGCCGCAATGCATCGTTTCGAGGGGCGATCCGCAAACCCGTGCGATATCCGCCACGTGATCCGACGGGATGCCGGAACACACTGCGCGTTGCCGCGTGACGCAGGGGCCGAAAGCCCGAGGCGGGCCGCCGGGCGGGTTGCCGAGCGGCACCAGAACCGTTGAATTTGGCAACAGGCCATCGCCGGGCGATGGGGCCCGGCAGGGACGCGGAAGCAGGGCCCTGAAAGGCGAAGCAATACCTTGCGGGTTGCTGCGATGTTTCCTAGACTGGCGCGTTCTTTCCGTCTGCCTGACGCTCAGGCCCGCACCCTGGCGATTCGCGCATGCTCAAACTGTTTCGCGGCATCTTTTCCAACGACCTTGCGATCGACCTCGGCACCGCAAACACGCTGATCTACGTGCGTGACCAGGGCATCGTCCTCAACGAACCCTCGGTGGTCGCGATCCGCCAGGACCGCGGCGCCGGCGGCCCACGCTCGGTCGCGGCCGTGGGCAACGAGGCCAAGATGATGCTGGGCCGCACGCCCGGCAACATCGTCACGGTGCGGCCGATGAAGGACGGCGTGATCGCCGACTTCACCATGACCGAGGCGATGCTGCAGTACTTCATCAAACAGGTGCACAAGAGCCGCTTCCTGCGCCCCAGCCCGCGGGTGCTGGTGTGCGTCCCGTGCGGTTCGACCCAAGTCGAACGCCGCGCGATCAAGGAATCGGCCGAGGGCGCCGGCGCCCGCGACGTGTTCCTGATCGAGGAACCGATGGCCGCCGCGATCGGTGCCGGCATTCCGGTGCACGAGGCGCGCGGTTCGATGGTGCTGGACATCGGCGGCGGCACCTCGGAAGTCGCGGTGATGTCGCTCAACGGCATCGTGTACTCGCAATCGGTGCGGATTGGCGGTGATCGCTTCGACGAGGCGATCATCAACTATGTGCGCCGCAGCAACGGCACCCTGATCGGCGAACCCACCGCCGAGCGCATCAAGATCGAGATCGGTTGCGCATTTCCGCAAAAGGAAGTGCGCGAAATGGAGGTCTCCGGACGCAACCTCGCCGAAGGGGTGCCACGGATGTTCACCATCACTTCCAACGACGTGCTGGAAGCCTTGCGCGAGCCGCTGCACGGCATCGTGGCAGCCGTCAAGGCGGCGCTGGAACAGACCCCGCCGGAACTGTGTTCGGACGTGCATGAACGTGGCATCGTGCTGAGCGGCGGCGGCGCGTTGCTGCGCGACATTGACAAGCTGATTTCCGAGGAAACCGGCCTGTACGTGCAGGTTGCCGAGGATCCGCTGACTTGTGTGGCCCGCGGCGGCGGCCGCGCATTGGAATTGATCGACATGCACGGCAGCGATTTCTTCGCGAGTGAGTAGACGGACGCCCACTTCGTTCGCCGTAAAGCGTGAAGTCGCTCGCATGGTCGCTGCAAAGCGTGAAGTGGCTCACTGCGCTGTGAAGGGCGAGGGGTAAAGAGTAAGGTACTCGCACTCGACTGAGCGTACCTCTGGCTCCCAAGCCTTATTCACCCTTTACTCTTTACTCCTTGCAGGCGGCGCAGCCGCCGACTTCACTCTCCGGCCATGGCGCTTCCGCAAAAGGAATCCACTCCGATTTTCTCGGATGCGACAGCGGGTACCCTGCGCCTGATTGCCTATCTCGCGTTGGCTGCGGTGCTGATGGTGCTGGATCATCGCAACGGCTGGCTGCACCACGCGCGCTACGCCGCAGCGGCCGCGATCGTGCCCGTCTACAAGCTTGCGGCGGCGCCCGCCGACTGGGTGCACGATGCCGCCACGGCGTTCGCCCAGCACAGCAAGCTGATCGACGAAAACCGCCAGTTGCGCGAGACCCTGCTGCTGGATCAGGCACGGCTCAATCGCATGGACGCGGTGGCGCATCAGAACCGGCGTCTGAAGCAG
>JBOHYV010000392.1:0-2587 GCA_050738135.1 Rhodanobacteraceae bacterium
GCAAGCCACGCCACTGTCGGAATATTTCTACGCGTACCTCTCACATGACGTGAACGTGGCGACGCTGGATGGCCGCGCACGACTGGCCGAACATGCCAAGCCCTTGCTGGCGAAACTGCCCGACGGCGCATTCCGCGACTTGATGTTCGCGGAGCTGGAAAAGCGCACCGGCGTGCAGGCTGCGCCCGTCGCAAACCTGGCACGCTCACGCGGCCCCACCCCCTCTGCCAATGCACCGCGCCGCACCCTGGTGCGCAGCGCGATCGCCATGCTGCTGGGCGATCCCGCGCTGGCCGAGCAGGTCGAAACACCCTACGCGTTCGCCGCGCTCGACAAACCCGGCGTTCCGCTGCTGATCGAACTGCTGGACACGGCGCGTGCGCGGCCCGGCATCAACACCGCGCTGCTGCTCGAACGCTTTGCCGAACGACCCGAGTCGAATGCGTTGCAAAAACTTGCGTTGACGGAATTTCCGGGTGAACCGGAGGCGTTGGGAGCGGAGTTCACCGATGCGATGCACAAACTGGCGGAGCAGACCACGCAGCAGCGGCTCGACGCATTGATCCGCAAGCAATCCGGGGGCGTGCTTGGCGATGCCGAAAAGCAGGAGCTGCGTGAGTTGCTGGCGCGCAAAGCCAAACCTGAAGCCCCTCTCCCACAGGGGTGAGGGTTCGGTACATTCAATTAACGGAGCCCCTGCTGCGGAACAACGTTGGTCGCCGCACCGCCCCCTCATCCGGCGCTACGCGCCACCAAGGAGCTCTTGGCCATGGATGGCGGCAGTACCCGAGGGAGAGGGAACCAATCACGTCGACCCGCTGACGATCCGCGCGGGCACGTCGCGGTCACAACACCACCGCAAGCTCCTTCCCGATCTTCTCCGGCGTGTCCGCCGACGCGTAGCGACGGACCACATTGCCTTCGCGATCGATCAGGAACTTGGTGAAGTTCCACTTGATCGCCTCGGAACCCAGCACACCGCGCGCGGCGTGTTTCAGGAACTTGTAAAGCGGATGCGTGCCCGCGCCATTGACATCGACTTTCGCAAACAACGGGAACGTCACGTCGTATTTCGTGCTGCAAAAATTGCGGATTTCATCGGCGTCGCCCGGCTCCTGATGCCCGAACTGGTTGCACGGGAACCCGAGCACCACGAAACCCTGATCCTCGTGCGCGCGATACAACGCTTCCAGGCCCGCATACTGCGGCGTGAATCCGCACTTCGACGCGACATTGACGATCAACAACGTCTTGCCGCGGTACACGTCGAGCTTCTGCGGCGTGCCGTCGAGCAAACCGACTTCGAAATCGTAAATGGTGGTCATGGCATAAAACCGGGGTCAGAGTGCACTTTCGTAAAAACCGGGGTCAGAGTGCACTTTCGGAATATTACCCCCGGACGCTGGCCCCATCCATGAAAGTGCACTCTGACCCCGGTTTTTACAACCAGCGCCCGAACCTGCGCATGTAGATGGTCTTCACGAACTGTGTCAGTGCACAATACGCGACCACGGTCACGGCCAGCCAACCGAAGTATTCAGGCGGCAATTCGACCATGCCGAGGTGGTGGCCGAGCACGGTGTAGGGAATCGCGATCCCGACCGCGATGATCGCTGTGGTGAGCCCCAGCACCGGCGCCGAAGCCGCGCTTTGCAGAAAGGGGATCCTGCGGGTGCGGATCATGTGCACCACCAGCGTCTGGGTCAGCAGGCTTTCCACGAACCAGCCGGACTGGAACAGTGCCTGGTGCGCGGGTGAATTGGCGCCGAACCAGAACCACAGCAACACGAACGTGGTGACGTCGAACAACGAGCTGGTCGGTCCGACCCGGATCATGAAGCGGCCGATGTCGCTGGCGTCCCACTTGCGCGGCTTGCGGATGTATTCCTCGTCCATGCGGTCGAACGGGATCGACAGTTGCGAGATGTCGTAAAGCAGATTCAACACCAGGATCTGCAACGGCAACATCGGCAGAAACGGCAGAAAGATGCTGGCGATCAGCATGCTGAGCACGTTGCCGAAGTTGGAGCTGGCCGTCATCTTGATGTACTTGATGATGTTGCCGAATGTGATGCGGCCTTCCAGCACGCCCTCTTCAAGCACCATCAGGTTTTTTTCGAGCAGGATGATGTCGGCCGATTCCTTGGCGATGTCGGTCGCGGTGTCCACCGAGATTCCGACGTCTGCGCGACGCAACGCCGCGGCATCGTTGATGCCGTCGCCCAGGAATCCCACGGTGTGGCCGCACCGCTGCAGCGATTCGACCACCCGCGACTTCTGCAGCGGCGACATCTTCGCGAACACCGTGGTGCGCGCGACCATCTCGTCCAGCGCCGCGTCGTCGAGTTCCTCGATGTCGCGGCCGAGCACTGAATGCGTGGCATCCAGCCCGACCTCGCGGCAGATCTTGCGGGTGACCGCCTCGTTGTCGCCGGTCAATACCTTCACCGCGACGCCGTGATGATTGAGCGCAGTTATCGCGGTGTCCGCGGTGTCCTTGGGGGGATCGAGGAAAGCGAGACAGCCGATCGCAGTCAGTCCGGTTTCGTCGGCGATGCCGTAGGCACGGCCAGCCGCTGCGTGGCGC
>JBOHYV010000393.1:0-2546 GCA_050738135.1 Rhodanobacteraceae bacterium
GCTTCCTTGCAAACAGGATAAGACCCCGCGCGCTCGAATGCCGCGCGTCGGCGCGCCTCGTTGTTGGGGATTCAGCGACCCACGTCGACGGGCGCAAACCACGCATGCGCGCTCACACCTGCAGGCGATCGCCCTTGCGCGCGACCAGCTTGTACAGTGCCGGCATCACGAAGATGCCGATCACCAGGCGCGAGATCATGCCGGCCACGATCACCAGCGCGAACGGCCGCTGCGAATCGGTGCCAACGCCGTGCGCGACCGCGGCGGGCAACAGCCCGAGCGCCGCCACCAGTGCGGTCATCACGATCGGGCGCAGGCGCAGCAGCGCAGCCTCGTTTGCGGCGCGCACCCTTTCCATCCCGCCCAGCCGCAATTCATTCGCGCAGGAGATGTACACGACGCCGGTGAGTACCGACACGCCGAACAGCACGATGAAGCCGATCCCGGACGAGACCGAAAACGGTGTACCGGTGACCCACATCGCAAACACCGCGCCGACC
Source organism: Rhodanobacteraceae bacterium (assembly GCA_050738135.1). Taxonomy (GTDB): domain Bacteria; phylum Pseudomonadota; class Gammaproteobacteria; order Xanthomonadales; family Rhodanobacteraceae; genus 66-474. The sequence continues at coordinate 501 of JBOHYV010000393.1, forward strand.
GGCGCCGACAGCAGCACCCCGATCACGGTGATCAGCGGGAACTTGAAGTTGCCGTACAACACGAACAGCAGGCCGAAGATCAAGACCACCGTCAGCGGCAGGATCACCCGCATCTGCGCGCGCGAGGCCGTGTATTCCTTGTACTCGCCGCCCCACTCGAGGCGGTAACCCTGCGGCAGCTTGACGGAACTCGCCACCTGCGCGATGGCAGCATTGACGGCACCGGCAAGGTCGCGGCCCTCGACCGAGAACTGCACGCCGATGTAGCGCGAACCGTTTTCGCGATAGATGAACGACGCGCCGTTCGCGATCTTGATGCTGGCCAATTCCTTCAACGGAATCTGCTGCCCACCCGGCGTCGCCACCGGGATGTCGCCGATCTCGGCCGGATTGTCGCGGAAGCGCTTCTGCAGGCGCACCACGAGATCGAATTCCTTGTCCCCCTGCACCACCTGGGTCGCGACGCTACCGCCGACCGCGGCGTTGATGAGGTTGTTGATGTCATCGACGTTGAGCCCGTAGCGCGCGATCTTCGCGCGATCGATGTCGATGGCAAGGTTGGGCTGCCCCAGTTCGTGCACCAGCGTGATGTCGGTGATGCCGCGCACCTTCTCCATCGCAGCCTTGACCGCCTTGCCCTCCTTTTGCAGCACCGCGAGGTTCGGCCCGTAGATCTTCGCCGCCAAAGCGCTCTTGAGGCCCGTCTCCGCTTCGTCTACCGCATCCTCGGCGGGCTGGGTGAAGTTGAACTGGATGCCCGGGAACTTCGCCACCAGTTTGGCATCGATCGCAGTGATCAGTGCCTGCTTGCTGCGGTACTTGCCGCCCCATTGCGAGTACGGCTTCAGTCCAGTGAAGAATTCGTCGTTGAAGAACCCGGTGGAATCGGTGCCGTCGTCGGGGCGACCCAACTCGGAAGTCACCGTGGTGACCACCGGGAACGAGCGCAGCAGCTTGCGGATCTCGGGCGAAATTTCCGACGCCTTCTGGAACGAGATGGTGTACGGCATGGTCGCGCGCACCCACAACGCGCCTTCGTCAAGGTTGGGCATGAACTCGGCGCCGATGCCCTGCATCATCAGGAAGGTCAGGCCGAGCAACACGGCCGACGCCGCGGTCACCCGCCACGGCACCCGCTGGCTACGCTCCAGCCACCGCGCGTACCAATCCTTGAATTTATCGTAGATCGCGTTGCGGCGCTCGCGCACGCCGTGGCGCATCAGCACCGCGCACAACACCGGCAACAGCGTCAGCGTGACGACGAGTGAGCCGATCAACGCGAAGATCATGGTGTCCGCCATCGGCTTGAACAGCGTGCCGGACGGCCCGGTGAGGAAGTAGATCGGCAGGAAGCTCGCGACGATCACCGCAACGGCGTACACCAGCGGGCGGTCGATTTCGCCGGCCGCGGAAAGAATGACTTGCTTGATGTCGTATTGGGTACCCCGGCGTGCGCCGAGTTCGCGGAAGATGTTCTCGACCATGAAGATCGCGCCATCCACCAGGATGCCGAAATCCACCGCGCCGATCGACAGCAGGTTGGCCGAGGCGTTCTTCAAGTCGAGACACAGGAACGCGAACAGCAGCGCCAACGGCACCGTGACGGCCACGATCAGGCCCGCGCGCACGTCATAGAGGAAAAACACCAGCACCACGATCACCAGCACCAACCCGATCGTGAGGTTGTGCATCACCACGCCCTTGGTCTGGTTGATCAGGTCGGTCAGGTCGTAGAACGGATGGATCTTCACGTCCTTGGGCAGGACCGCGTCATTCAATTCCTTGGTCTTGGCTTCGACGCGCTTCAGCACGTCCTCGGTCTTGGATCCGGTGAGTGCCAGAATCACGCCTTCCACCGCGTCGTCCTGGTTCATGTAACCGAACTCACCCAGACGCGGCGCGATGCCGATCTTCACCGTGGCGACATCCTTGACCAGCACCGGCGTGCCGTCGTGCACCGCCAGCACGATGTTGTCGATGTCCTTGGGCGTCTTGATCCGGCCGAGGCCCCGCACGTAGAAAAATTGCCCGCCTTGCTGGTAAAAG
>JBOHYV010000394.1:0-2542 GCA_050738135.1 Rhodanobacteraceae bacterium
GTGTAAATGCCTGTGTGCCGGAATGCAGGTGCGGTGGCGCAGGGGTGGATCGGTCTTCCCTTCGACCTGGGATCGGGCTGTTTCACCTTCCACGGGAACGGCGGAGCGAAGCGAACGCGCGCGCAGCGCGAGAGGGGATGTGCTTTTTGTCGTTCGCGGTGACGAGGGTTCGCTTCAGCGTGTGACATCATCCCCCCGCGCGCGTTGCGCGCGACCCCCTTCACGAGCGAAGGGGGCAAACACTTTCCTCAGACCTCTTCGATGTCGGTCACCTTCGCGCGCCGCATCAGCCACGCGACGCCGCGCAGGTCGGCCAGGCCTACCCACAGCCGATCCAGCATGCCGTACTTGGACACCCCGCGGGTGCGCGGGCGATGCCCGACCGGGATGCTGACGCTCCCGTAGCCGGCGCGCCGGAACAGTGCCGGCAAAAAGCGATGCATGTGGTCGAAGTACGGCAGGCCGAGAAACGCTTCGCGCTCGAACAGCTTCAGCCCGCAACCGGTGTCGGGCGTGGCGTCGCGCAGCATCCGCGAGCGCACGCTATTGGCGATCTTCGAGGAGATGCGCTTGTTGAAACTGTCCCGCCGGGTGGTTCGCCAACCGGCGAACAGCTTCACTTTCGGGTCGGCGGTCCTGCGCGCTTCCAGCAGTTTCGGAATGTCGGCGGGATCGTTCTGGCCGTCGCCATCCAGTGTGGCGATCCACGACGAGCACGCCGCGCGCACGCCGTTTCGGATCGCGGTGCTCTGGCCGCTCCGCTTCAAATGGCGCACGATGCGAAGTTCAGGGTGCCGCGCGCGTTCGGCCTTCAGTACGTCGAGCGAATCGTCGGAACTCGCGTCATCCACATACACCACTTCGTAATCGACATGCGCGCGCAGGGCGGCGGCGATCTCGGCGAGCAGCGGCGGAATGTTGTCGCGCTCGTTGAACACCGGCACGACCACGGACAGCTCGGGCATCGATCAAGCCTCGCGAAGGTCAGGCGCGGATTATCGCCGATGCGGCGCCTGCGCGCGCGGCAGGGCGAACACGGTGACCGTACTCGGAGTGGCCGGCGGACGATGCCCGCCCTACCGTACATGTGGGGCGGACACCGTCCGCCGCACTTCGGTTGATTGGCGGGCGATGCCCGCCCTACCGGTTGCGCGTCACGCAGAGCCCAGCACCGCAGCGGCGGGACGAACACGATCGGCCGTACTCGGAGTGGCCGGCGGACGATGCCCGCCCTATCGTATATGTAGGTCGGACACCGTCCCCGCACTTCGGTTGATTGGCGGACGATGCCCGCCCTACCGGATGCGTCGCCAGGGTCAGGCGCGGAATGCCCGCCCTACCGGTTGCGCGTCATGCAGAGCCCAGCACCGCAGCGGCGACCGCCCGTTCGGCCGCAGCGAACCCGTCGGTGTCATTGCCCAGCAGCACCAGCGTGCCTGCGCCCATCGGCAGCTCGCGGCCGCGCCAGCCGGAGCGATGGAAATCCTGCGCTTGTGCAATCCGGTGTCCCACCACGTACAGTGCGGTCACCGATTCACCACCCTCGCGCAGTACCAGGTGCACCGCCTTGTACGGTCCAACCCGGCAATCCTGCGCAAACACCGCGCGCGTCGGTGCGCCGCGCATGGTCAAGCCGCGATCCGCGAACACCGATTGCAATTTGCGGTCGCCAAGCTTGTGGCTCATCGTCAGCGAATACGCTTCGCTGCGCACATGGGCGATCGCCATTCCGGCCAGCGCGCCGCCGTTGGCATTGGCCCGCAGGTACCATGCGTAACCGGCCACGATGAATGCGACCAGTAGCGACGCCGCCACGGCCCATCCGATTTGCGAGCGGCGGCGGACACGTGCGCGCCGCGCGGTGGCTTGCGCCAACAGCACGCGCTCGACCAGATCCGGCGGTGCTTCGACCGACTGCAATGCATCCGTGATGCGCCGTTCGAAACGCTGCGCACGCCGCCAGCTTTCTGCGCAGCCGGTGCGGCACGCGTCGCGATGCGCGAGAAATTCGGAGTCGCGGGTTTGGGGTTCGCTGCCGAGGCGGCGACGAAAATCAAGGCAATCCATGGATCGCCTCCCTGTCGGTGACGGGTTCCTCGGCCGACAGCATGCTGCGCAGCTTCTGGCGTGCACGGAACAGTTGCGTCATCACGGTACCGGGCTTGACCCCGAGTTCGGTCGCGATCTCTGCGCAGGAAAATCCACCCAGCATTTGCATCAGCAGTGGCTCGCGGTATTTGGGTTCAAGTTTCATGATGTTTTCGCGCAGTTGGGTGTCGCTGCTTGCCTGCTCGGGATCGGCGCCCGCCGCTTCGTCGGCCAGGGTTTCCTTCAGGCCATCGTCGAGGATCGTGAGATCCAGCCGCTTGCGCTCGAATCCGCGCGCGTGTTCGCGCCGCAGGATCGTCAGCAGCCACGGTTTGGCCGCCGCGGCGTCGTGCAGCGAATCCAGCGCCCGCCAGGCCCGCAGCATCGTCTCCTGGACCAGGTCTTCCGCGCGCACGGGGTCGCCACACAGCCAGCAGGCGAAGCGGTACAGGTC
>JBOHYV010000395.1:0-2535 GCA_050738135.1 Rhodanobacteraceae bacterium
GATGATGTCACACGCTGAAGCGAACCCTCGTCACCGCGAACGACAAAAAGCACATCCCCTCTCGCGCTGCGCGCGCGTTCGCTTCGCTCCGCCGTTCCCGTGGAAGGTGAAACAGCCCGATCGCAGGTCGAAGGGAAGACCGATCCACCCCTGCGCCACCGCACCTGCATTCCGGCACACAGGCATTTACACTTCCGCGCGGAGGCCGGCCTGCCGCCGGCGGGGACTTTTTCCACGTGGTGGAACGCAGAAGCTTCATTGCCGAACTGGGTCGCCGCAACGTGTGGCGCGCGGCAGCGGTGTATGCCGCCGGCGTGTGGGCGTTCGGACAAGGGCTTTCGCAGTTCAGTCCCGCGTTGGGACTGCCGGACTACGCCACCCGCTGGTTCCTGATCGCGGCGGCGATCGGCTTTCCATTCTGGATCGCGTTCGCGTGGTTCTACGCCTGGACGCCGCAGGGCCTGAAGCGCGAATCGCAGGTGACACCGGATGTCGCCATCAAGCATTCCACCGCGCGCAAGCTGGATTTCGCGATCATCGGCGTGATGGCCATCGCCATCGCGCTGCTTGCATCGGGCTACTTCATCAAGCGCGGCGCACCTTCGAGTGCGCAGGCTGCGACGGCCGCTTTCCACCCACCCACCGATACGCTGGTGGTGCTGCCGTTCACGAATCTCGGCAAAAATCCGAAACAGCAATACTTCAGCGACGGCATCACCGAGGAATTGACCAACGCGCTGGGCCAAAACAGCGCGCTACGGGTGATCGCGTGGGACACGGCTTCCAAGTACCGCGACAGCAAGCAATCGGCCACCGACATCGCCAAGGCTCTGGACGTCGCCAACGTGCTGACCGGCAAGATCCTGCGCCAGGGCAATGAAATCCGCGTGATCGTGGAACTGGTCAATGCCCGCACCGGCTATCAGGCGTGGTCGCATCACTACGACGATTCGCTTTCCAACATCTTTCAGGTGCAGGACAAGATCACGGCGTCAATTGCCGATGCGCTGAAGGTGAAGTTTGCTTCCACCAACACACAGCACAGCGTCAACCCGCAGGCTTACGACCTGGTGCAGCAGGCGCGTGCGTTGGTGCACGCCGGGTGGGCCGCATCCGCGCACCTGGAGCAGGCCCGCACACTACTGCAACAAGCCATCGCGCTGGACCCGGATTATGCCGATGCGCACGGGTTGCTGGCACGGACATGGTCCGACCTGATGGGAGGCCCGACGCTATCGCTGGACGAGGGCTTTTCCAAGGTGCGGGAAGAAGCCGACAAAGCCTTGTCATTGGACCCGCACAACGTGGACGCGCTGATCGCGTTGGGCAATGCCGAAGCAACCAGGGGGAACGACGCGAAGGCCAGGGCCGAATACGAGCACGCGTTGGCGATCGACCCCAGCAATGCCGTCGCGCATTCGGATTACGGCAACATGCTGCCGCTGAAACAAGGCTTGGTGCAATACCTGAAAGCCGTGCAGTTGGATCCCGAGAGTGCTCTTGCGCAAAACAACGTCGCGCTGATTTACATGGACCTCGGCAAATATCGGCAGGAACTCGCGTACTCCCAGGCTCTGGTCAACCTGGCACCGCACAGCGCAACCGCCGCCATCAACCTTGCGCAGAATTACGCGCTGCTGCACCGAAACAAGGAAGCCGTGAAGGCATTCGACAAGGTGCAACCCGATACCGAACTCGGCAAGGCATTGGTCGCAGCAGGCCGGCTCGCCTTCCAGTCGGTGCTCGATCCGAAATTGCGCGCACAGGCACTGGTGGCGGCCGACTCACTGTACCGGCGCCACGATCTCGATCCCGAGTCGCAGGGCAATCTGATACAGATCTATCTGGTGCTCGGCAACAAGGTCCCCGCGCTGGACCTGCTGGCGAAATTTTGCAAGTCCCAGCCCTATAGTTGCGCCGACTTTCAAGTGAATCCGACCTACAATCCGCTGCGCGGCGATCCGCGCTTCAAGGCGCTGGATAAAAAGTACGATTACTCGCCGCCCGTTTCGGCAGGTTCATCGCCGTAGGGCGGACACCGCCCGCCGACCGTCACCATCGTGGCGGGCCTTGCCCGCCCTACCCTTGCTTCGACAGGTTCATCGATCGCGGCGTGCCAGCGCGCAGCGCGGCAACGAAGTCGCGGGGAAGCCACCCCTCCGGCGGAAGCGGCAAGCTGCTTCAGCGCTTGCCCTTTGCCAGCGGCAAATCCGCGCGCCGCCATGCCTCCAGCCCGCCGGCCAATGTGGCGACATTGGTGAAGCCGGCCTTGACCAGCCGCCGCGCGGCCCGACCCGACTCCATGCCGTTCTTGCACACGGTCACGACTTGAAGCTCCCTGGCCTTGGCGAGATCCTTGTTCTCGGGATCGAACTGGCTGGGCGCGACGTGTTTCGAACCGGTGACGTGGCCCTTTTCGAAGTCCGCAACCGCGGACAGGTCGATCACCAGCGGCTCGCCGCGATTGATCAGTTGAACCAGTGCGCCCGGCGTCAGCTCGCGGAAGCCGCGGAACTTGCGCGATACTTCCAGCCC
>JBOHYV010000396.1:0-2527 GCA_050738135.1 Rhodanobacteraceae bacterium
GCGCCAGCAATTCGCTGACCCTCGATCAGCCCGTGCGGGTCGCCAGGCTCGCCGACGGCCGCTATCGCGTAGTCGGCACGCCGACCGATTGCGTGCATCTCGCGCTGTCCGGGCTGCTGGAAAGCGAACCCGACATCGTGGTGTCGGGCATCAACAATTCGGCCAATCTCGGTGATGACGTGATCTATTCCGGCACCGTCTCGGCGGCGATGGAAGGGCGTTTCCTGGGATTGCCCGCGATCGCGGTGTCGCTGGCCGGGCTTGGCGAGCAGCACGACGGCAAGGGTCATCATTTCGATTCGGCCGCGCGTGCCGTATCGTTGTTGATGCGGCGCCTGCTGGTCGATCCGTTGCCCGCCGACACCATCCTCAACGTCAACGTACCGGATTGCGCGTGGCCGGAGATCCAGGGTTTCGAGGTGACGCGTCTCGGGCGCCGCCATCGCGCGTCGCCGTGCATCGCACAGCGCGATCCGCGCGGGCGCACGGTCTGGTGGATCGGCCCGGCGGGTGAAGCCGACGATGCCGGTCCCGGCACCGATTTCGATGCGGTTCGGCGCGGTTTCGTGTCGGTGACGCCGATCCACGTCGATTTGACGCGCTTTCAGGCGCTGGAGAAGGTGTCGCACTGGATCGACGGGCTGACCGCGCAGATGCAGGGGGAACAGGCGGCATGACCCCTCTTTTCGGCGCCGCCGCGTTTGCCGCGGGCGGGCACGGCATGACCTCGCAACGCGCCCGCGACCGGCTGGTCGCGACCTTGCGTGCCGAGCGCATCCACGATCCGCGGATCCTCGACGTGATGCGCACCATGCCGCGACATTTGTTCCTGGACGAGGCGCTGGCGGCGCGCGCGTATGAAAACACCGCGTTGCCGATCGGCCTCGGCCAGACCATCTCGCAGCCATGGGTGGTGGCGCGCATGACCGAATTGCTGATCGAACATGGAGTGCCCGGGCGCGTGCTGGAAATCGGGACCGGCTCCGGCTATCAGGCAGCGGTGCTGGCCGAACTGGTGGGCACGGTGTACACCGTCGAACGCATCGAGGAATTGCTGCGCAAGGCGCGGCGCCTGTTCCGCAACATGAAGATCGGCAACATCCGTTCGCGTCACGACGACGGCAACATCGGATGGGCCGACGAGGCGCCGTTCGATGCGATCGTGTTGTCCGCGGCGGGCGAATCGGTTCCGCGCGCGCTGACCGCGCAACTCGCGGACGGCGGGGTGCTGGTTGCGCCGCTCGGACCGCCCGGAGAACAGCGACTGACACGCATCCGACGCGAAGGCGAGGCGTGGCCGCGCGAGGAGTTCGAAACCGTGAGCTTCGTGCCATTGCTGGGCGGCCTCGGCTGATGGTTTTCCGCGCATGCACCGTTCGAAGCGGTTGTCGTGAAAAGTCAGGCCATGGATGGCCGTTCTGGTGCCGCGGCCCCAGGGGCCGCCCCCCTCGCATTACGTCCCGGCGATGCAGCGATCAGGGACGATCGCACAAGAAAACCACCTGATGCGCCTGTTCAGGCCCCTTTACGAAAAGGCCCTCACGTGGGCCGCAAAGCCGCGCGCCGACGTGGGACTTGCGCTGCTGAGCTTCGTCGAAGCCTTCATCTTCCCGGTCGCGCCGGAAGTGATGCTGGCGCCGATGACGCTGGCGCGACCACGCAAATGGTGGCAGTTCGCATCGATCAGCCTGTTTTTTTCCCTGCTGGGATCATTGGTCGGGTACGCGCTCGGTCACTACGCCTTCGACGCGGTGAAGCCATTGCTTGCGCAAATGGGCTGGTTGCCGCACCTGGAAACGCTGGTCCACACGTTGGGTGCGGATGCGCGGGCGCATCCATGGAAGGCATTCGGATTGCTGGTTGCGGCGGGCTTCGTGCCGATTCCCATGAAAGTCGCGAGCTGGGCCTGCGGCATCGTCGGCATGCCGCTGCTGCCGTTTCTGGGCGGTATCGCGGTTGGCCGCGGCAAACGCGTGTTCCTGGTGGCGGGTTTGATACGGCTGGGCGGCGAGCGCGCCGAAAGGGCGTTGCACAAGCACATCGAAACCGCGGGGTGGGTCACCGTGGCGGTTGTCGTCGCACTGGCGTTGTATTTTTGGCTGCGTTAGTCGGTTGTGGTGTGTTTCGATCGGAACTGCCTTTGCGAAAAGCGGGCCACGGAGCTCCTGGCCATGGACGGCGGCTCTCAAGGCCGTTCTGATGCTCATGAAACTTGCAACGACACGCTTCTCATTTCGCTTGATGGTGCGGCGATCGTGGACGATCGCACGAATCAGCTATCCTTTTGCGCCATGCATGCCGTGAACTTTTGGAAAACATTTTCGATAACGGTTGGCGCAGCGGCGTTGCTGGCCGGCTGCGCGTCGAACCCGGCGCCGGTGGCCAATCATTCGTTCGGCGGCAGCAGCGGCCAGCCGGCATCGACGACGTCCGCGGCATCGGCGGCCCAGCCGGTGGCGAGCAGCGGCGTCCAGACCTTCGGGCTCGGGGGCCATGCCAACGGCACGCTCGGTCCGGCCGGCTACAC
>JBOHYV010000397.1:0-2521 GCA_050738135.1 Rhodanobacteraceae bacterium
ACGTGCATCCGGCCTTGTTCCAGCGTACCAAACGTCTGCACTTCGTCAATTTCCACTCGCGCAGCTGCATTTATGACCCGCCGCGCGATTGCCGCAATGGCGAGTGTGTGGTAGCGGCAATCGAGAAATATTCGGCCATCCTCGCGAACCGTTCGAATCCCCCCGCCGAGCGCGCCGAAGCACTGGTCTTCGTGGTGCACTTTGTCGCTGATGTCCACCAGCCGCTGCACGCTGACTACCGCCACGATGCGGGAGGCAACGATTTCCAGGTGCGCTGGCACGGGCAGGGTACCAACCTGCACAGGGTGTGGGATTCGCTGATGCTGGACAGCACGGATTTGTCAGCGGCGCAATACGCGCGCAAGTTGCGCGCGCAACATGCGCCAATCAAGGCGGGCGGTTCACCGGCCGAATGGGCCGAAGAGAGTTGCCGCATCGACCGCGATGGCGGGGTGTATCCGGCGTCGCACGTCATCGACGATGCCTACGTCGAACGCGAACTGCCGGTCGCCGAGCGGCGCTTGCGACAGGCGGGTGCAAGGTTGGCCGAGTTGCTGAACAAGGACCTGGGTGACGGCTAGATCAGACGGGTCCGCCCTGTTGGTGTAGCCCGGATGCAGCGCAGCGGAATCCGGGACCGCTTGCCCAGGGATCCCGGATTGCACCGCTGCGAGGCTCCATCCGGGCTACCCCATCAATACGCAATGCCGAGCCTGCGCATCAGCTTGCCCATCAACCATGCCGGACCGATCAGCAGCTGCACGACGTTGGTGAGGAACGCGGGACGGCGACCTTCGATCGCGTGTCCGACGAATTGGCCGATCCAGGCCAGCACGAACAGCACGATCGCGAGGATCAGCAAGCGACGCGGCCCAAGCGCGCCGTACAGCACCCACGTGATGGCTCCGCTCACCGCAAACGCCGCCGCCATGGCGTAGGCGAGGTTGTGCGACAGGCGGTGATAGAAACCATACGCAGCGACCATCGCGAGTACGGCCCACAGTCCGGGTTTGAACCAGTCCGGCAGAATCGGCGGAATCGTCCACAGGGCCGCGATCACCGCCCACATGATCGTCGGCACGCACACCCAATGGATCGCACGATTGGTTGGGTTCCGGTGGTCGTCGGCGTAGCTGCCGAACCAGTCGTTGACTGTACGCATGAGTGCCATTGCTTTGTCGTGACTCGAATCTATGCCGCTTGTGCGCAACGTGCCATGCCGCGGATCACGCGAGCGTGATGTCCGCGAGCCGCTTCAATGCCTCGGCGTACTTCGCAGCGGTGCCATCGATGACTTCGCGTGGAAGTTTCGGGCCGGGCGCGCGCTTGCCCCAGTCCAGCGTTTCGAGGTAATCACGCACGAACTGCTTGTCGTAGGACGGCGGGCTGATGCCTGTCCGATATTGTTCCGCCGGCCAGAAACGCGAGGAATCCGGGGTGAGCATTTCGTCCATCACGTACAGCTTGCCGTCTGCGTCGGTGCCGAATTCGAACTTGGTATCCGCGATGAGGATGCCGCGCTCGGCTGCGCAAGCCGCCGCGAACTTGTAGATGGCCAGCGTTGCGTCACGCAGCTTGCGCGCCAGGTCTTCGCCCGTCAGCTTGACGACTTCATCGAAATCGACGTTTTCATCGTGGGTGCCTTTGGGTGCCTTGGTGGAAGGCGTGAAGATCGGCTCGGCCAGTTTCTGTGCCTGCTGCAAACCGGCGGGCAGCTCGATGCCACACAGTGATCCGGTCTTCTGGTAGTCCTTCCAGCCGGAGCCGATCAGGTAGCCCCGCGCAATGGCCTCGATGGGCACGGGTTTCAGACGCTTCACCACCACCGCGCGCCTTTCGTAGAGCTTCGCGTCCACGCCTGCCGGCAACACCCCGGCTACCGGCGTGTCCGTCAGATGGTTGGAAATCAGATGCGCGGTCCTGCCGAACCAGAAATTGGAGATTTGCGTCAGCATTTCGCCCTTGCCGGGAATCGGATCGGGCAGCACCACGTCGAACGCGGACAGGCGGTCGCTCGCAACGATCAGCAACCGGTCATCCGGCAGCGCGTACACGTCGCGCACCTTGCCGCGATGCAGAAGTTCGAGGCCCGGCAGGTCCGATTGCAGGAGGGTGGTGGGCATGGCGCCGTTCCATGGTTGGCAATCGCGCATTGTAGCGATGCGCTCCGGGTTCGGCAGTGCGTCCGGGGGCACTGATAAACTGGGGCGATGCGGAAACTGTCATGGATCCTGCTGCCGCTGGCGGTCTTGCCGTTCGGCGGCGCACGGGCCGCCACGCTCCCGGCGCAGCCCGCACAGCTCGGCTTGTGTGCCGCCTGCCACGGCAGCGACGGCCACGCCCGCATTCCGGGCGCGCCCAATCTTGCGGGCCAGCCGTACCAGTACCTCTTGCAGGCGTTGCATGAGTATCGCGACGGCGAACGCAAGGTGCCGGTGATGCAGGCCGCGGCGGGCCCGCTGACCGGGAAGGAAATGCAGGCGCTGGCGCACTGGTTTTCGGCGCAGTCGCCATGTCCGCC
>JBOHYV010000398.1:0-2519 GCA_050738135.1 Rhodanobacteraceae bacterium
GCCGAGGGCCACACCCGCGAGGACTACGAATCGCGCCTGGAACTTGAACTGGACGTGATCGGCAAGATGGGATTTGCCGGCTACTTCCTGATCGTGTCCGATTTCATCCGCTGGGCCAAGTCGCAGGACATCCCGGTCGGCCCGGGCCGCGGTTCGGGCGCCGGCTCGGTGGTGGCATGGTGTCTGAAGATCACCGACCTCGATCCGTTGCGGTTCGGGCTGCTGTTCGAACGCTTCCTCAATCCCGAACGCGTGTCGCTGCCCGATTTCGACGTCGACTTCTGCATGGAGCGCCGGGATGAAGTCATTGCGTATGTCGCGGACAAGTACGGGCGCGACCAGGTCAGCCAGATCATCACCTACGGCTCGATGGCGGCCAAGGCGGTGCTGCGCGACTGCGGGCGCGTGTTGGGCATGCCGTACGGCCAGGTGGACAGGATCGCGAAACTGATCCCGCGCATGCCGCTGGATCTGACGCTCGGCGATGCACTGGGCCTCAGCGAAAAGTCGCGCAAGGAACGCGATCGCGTGGTGCGCGAATTCTGCGACGTCTACGCCGACGATGATGAAGCGCACACGCTGATCGACCTTGCATTGAAGCTGGAAGGCCTGGCCCGCAACGCCGGCAAGCACGCCGGCGGGGTGGTGATCGCGCCCACGCCGCTCACCAACTTCGCACCGCTGTATTGCGAACCCGGCGGCACCGGCGTCGTCACCCAGTACGACAAGAACGACGTCGAAACGGTCGGCCTCGTGAAGTTCGACTTCCTCGGCCTGCGCACGCTCACCATCATCGACTGGGCGGTGAAAGCCATCAACGCGCGCCGCACCCACCCGGGCGAAACGCCGCTCGACATCGACGCGTTGCCGCTCGACGACCCGGAAGTGTTCCGCATGTTCCGGGAGGCGCGCACCGTCGCGGTGTTCCAGTTCGAAGGCGGCGGCATGCAGCGACTGCTGAAGCAGGCCGGGCCTGACCGCTTCGAAGACCTGATTGCGCTGAACGCGCTGTTCCGCCCGGGTCCGATGGAGCTGATTCCCAACTACGTTGCGCGCAAGCGCGGCGAGGAACCCGTCACCTATCCCGATCCACGCGTCGAGCCAGTGTTGCGTGAAACCTTCGGCATCATGGTGTATCAGGAACAGGTGATGCAGATGGCGCAGATCGTCGGCGGCTACTCGCTGGGCGCCGCCGACCTGCTGCGGCGCGCGATGGGCAAGAAGGTTCCGGCCGAAATGGCCAAGCACCGCGGCATCTTCCGCGACGGCGCGATGCAGAACGGCGTGCCGGAAAGAAAGGCCGAGACCATCTTCGACCAGATGGAAAAATTCGCGGGTTACGGCTTCAACAAATCGCACGCCGCCGCCTACTCGCTGGTCGCCTACCAGACCGCGTGGTTGAAGGTCCACTACCCGGCCGAGTTCATGGCCGCGACCATGTCCTCGGACATGGATTCCACCGACAAGCTGGTGCAGTTCATCGAAGACGCGCGCGCAATGGGCCTGGACCTGCTCCCGCCGGACGTCAACGCGTCGACCTACCATTTCTTCGCGATTCCCCGCACAGATGAATCGAACCACGACGCGGTCCGCTACGGGCTGGGCGCGATCAAGGGCGTGGGCCGTGCGGTGTGCGAAGCCATCGTGGCGGCACGTGAATCCGGCGGACCGTTCCACGACCTCGCGGACTTCTGCGCGCGCATGGACCCCGGCAAGTTGAACAAGCGCGTGTTCGAGGCGCTGATCCAGTCCGGCGCGATGGATGCGCTGGGGGCAAACCGCGCCACCCTCGGTGCGCAGCTTCCCGAAGCCGTAAAGGCCGCGGAGCAAAGCCAACGCGATCGCGATGCGGGCCAGAACGACATGTTCGGCAATGCGCTGGCGCCCACCGCCGCGGTTTCGATCACCACGCCGGCGCAGCCCGCGTGGCAGCTGGAACGCAAGCTCGCGGGCGAACGCGCCACCTTGGGGCACTATCTCTCCGGGCACCCGACCGATCCATGGCGGGAAGTGCTGGCGCAGCTCACCACCTGTCCCATCGGCGAAATCACCGATCGCTACGAACCACCCGCGCCACGCGGCGGCGATGGCGACGACGGTCGCTTCAGGCGCGCACCGGAAACCCCGTGGACCGTGGCCGGCATGGTGACAAGAGTGTTCCGGCACGGCGAGGCCGGTGCCGGGGTGCGCATCGAAGACTGGTCGGGCGCGATGACCACCAACTTTTTCCGCGACGCGATGGAGCAGTACGGAGCGCTGCTGCAACCCGACGCGATGCTGGTGATCGAAGGTGGCCTCGCCTTGGACGATTTTCGCGGTGAATTGCGGGTGCGTGCGCGCCACGTATGGACCCTGGATCAGGCCTGCGAAACCGGTGCCCGGGTGCTGCGCCTCGGCGTCAACGGAATCGACGTCGAATTCGTTTCGACCCTCAAGCGCGCCCTGGCCGGCCACTGCGGCGGCCACACACCATTGCTGCTCACGGGTTACCGCAACGCTTCCGGCAGCGCCGATCTGAA
>JBOHYV010000399.1:0-2503 GCA_050738135.1 Rhodanobacteraceae bacterium
TTGCGCAAGCGGATCGCACGCTGCCACCAGGTACCGGGCACGTCCGGTGCGGCGGACTGCTGGTCTTCGATGAACTTCGCAGCGTCCGCGAGCGACGCCGGCTGCCAGCCCTGCCAGCGGCTCACCACCGTATCGCCGCGATACGCGAACAATGCCCGGGCGTCCTTCCGAAGCAATGCGTCCAGCCGCAGGTTGGCGGTGACGATTTCCATGGATCAGCATGCATCCGCCGCCGCGCGGATCGCATCGGCGTGTTCGATGAGGTCGCGGCGCTCGAGCGCGAACACGCCCATCGGACCGACCTTGAACTCGACCCAAACGAACGGCACGTCAGGCAACAAGCTGGCCAGCGCGCGCTCACTCTCGCCGACTTCGACGATCAACAGACCGCGGCCGGTCAAATGGCCCGCGGCGTCGCCCAGGATACGCAGGGCGATATCGAGGCCATCCGCGCCCGCGGCCAGGCCGAGCCTGGGCTCATGGGCGTACTCGCCCGGCAATGCCGCGTACTCGGCGTCCGTGACGTAGGGCGGATTGGAAACGATCAGGTCGTAGCGCTCGCCCGGCAGGCCCGCGAAGAGATCGGACCGCACCGCGCGCACACGACGGTCGAGCTGGTGCAACGCGATGTTCTCGCGCGCGAGCGCCAGCGCGTCATCGCTGATGTCGGCGATGTCCACCCGCCAGTGCGGATTGTGCGCAGCCATCGCGATGCCGATGCAACCTGACCCGGTGCACAGATCCAGCGCGTGCTCGACCTCGCGCCCATCGAGCCACGGCGAGAAGCCATCCTCGATCAACTCGGCGATCGGAGAACGCGGTACCAGCGCGCGCCGGTCGGACGTGAAGGGCATGCCGGCGAACCAGGCTTCGCCCACCAGGTACGCAACCGGTTCGCGCGTTTCGATGCGGCGCTCGATCAAGGCGAGCACGCGTGTCTTTTCATCGGAGGTGACATGCGCATTGCCGTAGGCCGGCGGCAAGTCGGGAGGCAGGTGCAGGCTGGACAGCACCAGGTGCGTCGCCTCGTCGATCGCATTGTCGTGGCTGTGACCGAACGTCAGAGCCGCAGCGTTGAAGCGACTGGCCGCGTAACGGATCAAGTCCACGATGGTCAAGAGTTCTGCGGTCATGGCGGCGCACGACAAAGCGCGAAGTATAGATGTTGCACCACCGTTAGACTGACCGGATGCACGCGGCCACCCTCACCCAGTACATCGTCCCGCAAAAGAGCCTCAGCCGGATCGTGCGCGCCGCCACCCGCTGGACCTGGCGGCCGTGGAAGGATTTCCTGATCGGACGCGTGGTGCGCGCGTATCGCGTGGACATGGACGAAGCCGCGGAGCCGGACCCGCACGCCTACCCGGATTTCAATGCCTTCTTCACCCGCGCGCTGCGCGAAGGCGTGCGCCATGCCGAGGGCGACTCCGACACGATCGTCAGCCCGGCCGACGGCTGCGTCAGCCAGACCGGCCGATTGGAGGCAGGGCGCATCCTGCAAGCCAAGGGCCGCACTTACACGGTTGCCGGATTGCTCGCTGACGCACGCCGTGCCGACGCCTACCGCGACGGCTGCTTCGCGACGATCTACCTTGCTCCACGCGACTACCACCGCGTCCACATGCCCCTGGACGGCGAACTGGTCGAAACGATGCACGTACCAGGTCACTTGTTCAGCGTCGCCCCGGATCCGGTCACCGACATTCCGGACCTGTTTGCCCGCAACGAACGCCTGGTTTGCCATTTCGAAGGCAGGCATGGCCCGTTCATCGTGGCGATGGTCGGCGCGATGCTGGTTTCCGGCATTACGACGGTCTGGGGCGGCCCGGTGGTGCCTCCTTACGCACGCGACGCCGTTCGACGCGATTGGCGCGGCCGCGGCATACAGCTGGCCCGGTTCGCGGAAATGGCGCGGTTCGAAATGGGCTCCACCGTCATCGTGCTGTCGCCAGTGGGGTCGATCGATCCCCGATTCGTCAATGAAACACCCGTCCGGACGGGCCAGCGGCTGGGGCATTTGTCGCCGGGCGCCGTTCAGGGCACAATCCCGGTGTACGGAGACGCCGGCGGAGCCGCGTGAGGAACCTCGCATTGACCTCGCAACATGGGAAATCCGGCGACAACTACCTCCGTCGCCTTGTCACGCGCGTCACGGCCATGGGTCGAACCGCGCGTCTGCGACGCCAGTTCGCCGAGATCGAGCACCGCAGCCTCGAGCTGCCGCGTTCCTACCGCGAACAACTCGCCGAGCTGATCGGACGCGAGTGCGACCACATCGCGGAGAGCGCCGATCCGGCCCTGTACGGCATGCACACCGAAGAAGGTGTCACCACCAGCGGCCTCGACGTGGCTTACGATCGCGCCCGTTCGGACAACGTGCAAGTGCGCATGCGCGGCCTGGCGTTGTGGATCGCACTCGTCTACCACGAGACCCGGGGTATCGATGCTTCCGAGAGCGAGGAGCTGCACCGCCATGTCTTGCACATCATGCGCGAGCTGAAGG
>JBOHYV010000400.1:0-2485 GCA_050738135.1 Rhodanobacteraceae bacterium
TGGGCTATTGCCTGGCCGCGCCGGGCGACGTGATCGTGCTGGACAAGGACACCACTTCCAGTACCACCGACCCGACCTACTGGAATGTTTCGGGCACATCGTTCGCGGCGCCGCAGGTGTCGGGCGCAGCGGCGCTGGTGTGGCAGGCGTTTCCGTATTTCAGCAACGATCTGGTGCGGCAGACGATCCTCGGCACCGCCGATCCACTGGGTGGCTCGCAGCCCAATTCCACCTTCGGTTACGGCGAGCTCGACGTGGGCAAGGCGGTACAGGGGCCGGCACAGTTCAACTGGGGCGATGTATCGGTGTCCTTCGACAACCTGACCTCGACCTGGAGCAACGACATCTCGGGCGCGGGCGGCCTGGTCAAGAACGGCACCGGCACCTTGGTGCTCGCGGGCAACGACACCTATTCCGGGGGTACCCAGGTCCTCGGAGGATCGTTGCAGGCGGCACATCCATTGCCGGGCGACGTGACGGTAGGCAGCGGCGGCACGCTGGATGCGGTGCCGGGCGTGGCCAATTCGCTGACCAACTCGGGCACGGTGGTGGTGAAGGACGGCGATACCGACGTGGGCGGTGATTACACCCAAACCGGCACCGGAATCCTGTCGGTCAGCCTGGGATCGGTGCTGGCGGTCAGCGGCAAGGCCAGCCTCGCCGGAAACCTCAACGTGCTCGGCGAAGATTCGGGTTACGTCCGCAGCAACCATCAAGACGTCCTTGACGCGACGCTCGGGGTCAGCGGCAGCTTCGCGCAACTGACCGTGTCGCCGGGCGTGTTTCTCGGTTCGACGATCAACTACACGTCGGACTCGGTGTGGCTGGATACCACCGGCCTCAGCATCACCGCGACGGCGGCGGCGATGGGCATCGTGTCTCCGGCTTCGGCGGGGGCGGCGGTGCGCGTGCAGAACGGATTCGATGCCATCGATTCGAAAACGGCGCCGGATGTGTTGCAGGCGGCCGGGGCCATCCAGCACACGCCGACACCGGCGCTGGCGGGCGCCACGTTGCAAAGCTTGTCGGGACAATTGCACGCCGCCAGCGCGGCCATGTTGCTGGACAGCATCGATGCAGGCGACGACGCGTTGTCCAGCCACTTCGACGACCTTTTGAACGGACGCGCAAAGCCCGGACTGTGGTACGACAATCCCGGCTGGAATGGTGACCTGCAGCGCGGCGGCTACGCGGCCGCGAGCTTCCGCAGCGACGGCAACATCGTGGGCGCGGATTTGCGCGTTGGCAGACACGCCTTGTTGGGCTATGCGGTCGGCGAAAGCCGCGGCTACGGCCAGCTCGACGCGTCGTGGGACCACAGCCGGACCTGGATGAATGACGCGATGCTGTACGGCGGCCTCGTGCAAGGGCGCTGGTACGCCAAGGCGCAAGTCGGCGGTGGCTGGTTTCACGAAGACTTGCAACGCCTGTTGATCCTCGGTGGCCTGGCCGCGCCGGTGGGCAGCGGATTTTCGGGGAGCTACGTTGCCGGTTCGCTGGAAGGCGGTTATCAGTTCGGCGTCGGCGGCGCCCGGATCACGCCGTTCGTCGATGCACGCTATCAACGCCTGGATCAGGGCGCGTTCGCGGAAGCCGGCGGTTTCGGTTTCGGCCTGATGGCGCAGGCCCGCGCCGTGGGACGCTTGCAGGCGGGCTTGGGCCTGCGTGCGCAACGCGACTGGCAGCTCGGCGGCGGCGCGTGGGTGCAATTCGACGGCAGTGCGGCGTGGCGGCACGCACTGCATCAGTACGGTGATGCGTTCAACGCCAGCTTTACCGGTTTCGACGACTGGTTGCCGGTGGACGGCATTGGCCTTTCGCGCGACGAATCGGTGCTGCGCGCCGGTGTTTCGCTGTGGCCGAATCGTAGTCTCAGGTTGCGGCTGGGTTACATGCGCGAACAGGGCCAAAGGCAGCACGCGAACAGCATGATGGTGCAGGCCGCGCTCAGTTTCTGATTGTGTCGAAAACGCGCCCCGCGCGCGGTGCGCGACAACATCCCCCCGATGCTTGCGCATCGACCCCCTTCGTGCCGAAGGGGTGCAAGCGACGCATGAGGTCGCGCCGGATATTCTTCCTCTCCCGCAGCGCGATTCGAGTGGGAAGTGTCCGAGGCGACATCCCCCGATGCTTGCGCATCGATCCCCTTCGTGCCGAAGGGGGTGATTGCATTGCGGCATGTCCCGCCGATTTATTCCCCTTCGGCAGGAAGGGCGGAGCGAAGCGAACGCGCGCGTAGCGCGAGAGGGGATGCGTTTCCGTGAAAAAAGCGCGAGCCCAAAATATGAACGGCGCCGTTCGGCGCCGAGACCACTACGGTGCACTTTTTGCCCAGAAAATGCAAGACGTGTCAAACCGGATTCATTTGCTAAGATCGGCGCATGCAATCGGTAGTCCTCAATCACGAAATCGTGCCGCGAACGCATTCGCTCGCGGCCACGTTCCTGCCCAACCGCTTTGACTGGCTGATGGGGCTGTATGCGGA
>JBOHYV010000401.1:0-2416 GCA_050738135.1 Rhodanobacteraceae bacterium
ACACCAGAACGGGCTTCCTGCCCTGACTTTTCACTTCGTCCATGATCGCTGCGCAACGACGTGTCCTGAAAACTGCAGCAACTCCGCTTCGGCAACGCCAGAACGGACCCGAAGCGTTGCGCGACATGGGGGGTGCGGCTAAGCTGCGCGCACTCCGTCGGGGAGTAGCCGCCTTCGGCACGCTGCCGAAGGGTCTTGCGTCAACACACTCGGCCGGCTGGCCGTGGCGCAGGCAATCCGCAGGATCGGCGAGACCGACAGTCCACGTGCGACGGGTTCGGGCCGGACCGCGCAAGCGGATTGTCGTGCGTCACCGGCTCTTCGGAGATCACCTTGCAAGCCTTCCTGGTGTCCTTGGGTGCGGTTGCGCTGGCCGAGATCGGTGACAAGACCCAATTGCTGGCGCTGGTGCTGGCGGCGAAGTTCCGCAAGCCCTGGCCGATCTGTGCCGGCGTTCTGGTCGCATCGCTGCTCAGCCAGGCGGTTGCCGCCGAGCTCGGCGCGTGGCTGGCACACTGGATGACCGCCGAAGTTCAGCGCTGGCTGGTCGGGCTTTCCTTCCTGACGGTGGCGGCGTGGGCACTGTTGCCCGAAAAGAAAGAGGATGCCGAATCCGAACCGGCGCGCGGCCGCGGCGTGTTCGTGACGACGCTGATCGCGTTCTTCCTGGCCGAACTCGGCGATCGCACCCAGGTCGCGACAGCCGTGCTTGGTGCGCATTACCAGCCGTTGTGGCAGGTGATCGCCGGCAGCACCGCGGGCATGCTGGTCGCGAACGTACCGGTGGTCATGCTTGGGGCACGCTTTGCGAACAAGCTGCCATTGCGGACCGCGCGTCTCGCGGCAGCGGCATTGTTTGCCGCGTTGGGGGTATGGATCCTTTTGCGCTGAGGCGAGCCATCGAATCGCCCGCGACGCTTTTGCAGGGCGGGCATTGCCCGCCGATCGTTCGGGGTGCGGCGGACCGTGTCCGCCCTACCCGCTGCCGCGTTGGGAGTATGGATTCTGCTGCGTTGAGCGCTGATTACGGAGCCGCTGTTGTGGAAAGTCAGGGCAGGAAGCCCGTTCTGGTGTTGCATTACGCAACAAGCGTGTCGAGCTGGGGGATCGCAATTCTGCCGCGATCATGGACGATCGCAATTAAATGCCACCCGGGAATCCGAGCTGCCGCCACGCCTCGTAAACCGCGATCGCGACGGCGTTGGAAAGGTTGAGGCTGCGGTTGTCGGGTTGCATCGGCAGGCGCAGACGTTGCGCTTCGGGAACCGATTGCAACACGTGATCGGGCAGGCCGCCGGTTTCGCGTCCGAACAGCAACGCATCGCCGTCGGCAAAACGCGTAGCGGTGTAGCAATGCGTCGCATGGCTGGTGAACGCGAATACGCGCGGCTGTTGCAATACGCCGAAGCACCCGGCCAGGTCGTCGTGCGTCATCACATCGACGAATTCGTGGTAGTCCAGTCCCGCACGACGCAGCTTGGCGTGGTCCAGGTCGAACCCGAGCGGGCGGATCAGGTGCAGCGACGCGCCGGCATTCGCGCACAGCCGGATCACGTTGCCGGTATTGGGTGGAATCTCCGGCTGGTACAGGATGACGTGCAGCATCCCGCCATTATCGCGGGCGCGAGGCGATCCCCGTCAGCACGCCCGGGCATGCTCGGTTCTGACTGACCGGTGCATCGCAATTTGGCTGCATCAGAGCGTGCTGAGCGCCATCGAACCGATGCCGCAGAGGATCGCGACCGCAACCATGAAGAACAGGCTGCGAAGAATGAATCGTTCGGCTTTCATGGGGTCCCCCTGTGGGTGCCCTGTCGCCGGGACGCCCCGGCCAATATTTGAAGCATCGGGTGTGCCAGCGGCCGATCAAAGTGCGACCGAGCTCACGAAATCATCGCCTTAAAGCTGGAAGGCATAGCTCAGTTTCAGGAAAACCTCCCGGTCGGTCTGCGCCAGACCGGCATCGCCGGCGCCGATAAAGCCATTGCTGAAGCCGGCGTAGAGACTGCTGAAAGGGTTGAGGACGTAGCCGAACAGCCATTGGGTCGCAAGGCTGCGGTTGCGGCTCGCCGCGCCGGGCGGATACAGCGCGGTGTTCTGGCGGATGTCCTGGAGCTGGCCGATGGCGCGCACGAACATCCGCGAATTGAAATACCAGGAAACGCGCAGATCGTAGAGATCGTCCGTGTAAAGCCTGCCGCCCGCAACGTCGAGTCGTTCGAAATCGCCGACAAAGGCGATCCTCAGATGGCGGCCGGGTGTAAGCGTCATGGAGGGCGCGAGCGACAGCAATCGGCCCTTGCGCGCGCCGGCGTAGTCCACACCGTCACCGGTGGTGGCATCGAGTTCGAAGCCGAGCCAGCGCAGGGGCTGCGCGCGTGCGCCCAATTCGTACTGGTCGAGCACGAACGTTTTG
>JBOHYV010000402.1:0-2410 GCA_050738135.1 Rhodanobacteraceae bacterium
CGCCTGGACCAACGTCGGCCAGTTGACCCGGCTGGGTCTGCCGGGCGTGTTCACCCACGGTTACTACGACACCTGGAGCCCGGGCTATCTCATGTCCATGGCGATGACCCACAACGGCCTCGCCCGGTTGTACGAAACCTTCGGCAACGAAGGCGCCGACACCGAAGAGCGCATCCTCGATCCGGACACGTACCAACGCACCTGGTACGAACCCAATCCGCCGCTGCCCAAGGTGTCGTGGTCGCTGCGCGACAACAACAACTACGAGGAATCGGCTCTGCTGACTTCGCTTTATGACGTTGCCAGCCAGAGCAAACACTACCTGCACGATTTCTGGCTGGTGTCCAAACGTGCCGTCGAGAAACCGCAGCTTGCCGGACCGGCAGCCTATGTGTTCACCGCAAACCAGAAGAACAAGGGCGCGCTCGATCACCTCCTGTACATCCTGCACCTGCAGCACGTCGAAATCAGTCAAGCCACCGCGCCGTTCACGGTGAAGGTCGCGAACGACACCGCATGGTCGACCGGAACCCATCCCGCCGACAAGGGCAAGCCGGTGTCGCTCGCAAAGCCGCCGAGGGTCAAGGCGGTGGAACGCTCGTTTCCGGCCGGCAGCTGGATTGTCCGGATGGACCAGCCGTATTCGACCGTTGCCGACGAGTTGCTGGATCGCGAGTACTGGTCTCCGGACGATCCGCAGAAGTCCCCCTACGACGACACCGGCTGGTCGTTCGGTGACCTGTTCGGCGTGGACGTCGCGCGGGTCGTCGACACCGCGGTGCTGAAAGTGCCCGTGAAGCCGGCGCAGGGCGAGTTCGAGCAACCCGCCCTCACGCTGAAGTCACTCGGGGTCGCCGCCGGCGATCGCATGCCGCGCATCGCCCTGATGCACACGTGGCTTTCAACGCAAACGGAAGGCTGGTGGCGGATGACGCTGGATCGGCTGCATGTGCCCTACACCTACATCAGCACGCAAGACGTTTCCCGCAACCCCGATCTGCGCAAGAAGTACGACGTCATCCTGTTCGGTCCGGTATGGTCGGGCGACAACACCCGCGCGATCATCCACGGCCTGCCGATGTACGGGAATCCGCTGCCCTGGGAACACACCAAGCTGACGCCGCACCTCGGGTTGATCGATTCGACACGCGACACCCGGCCCGGCCTCGGGCAAAGCGGCGTCGCCAATTTGAAACACTTCGTCGCGCAAGGCGGATTGTTGGTCACATCCGAAGATACGGCGCGTTTCGCAATCGACGTCGGGCTTGCGCCGGGTGTGTCGGTGACCCGCTCCGGCGACCTGCGGGTGGTCGGCACTGTGTTGCGGGCGAAAATCGTCGACAAGAACAATCCGATGGCCGCGGGGTACGACCGCCCCTTCGCGCTGTACAGTTCCGAAGGCCTCTCGTTCAATGTCGCCGACAAAACCACGGGCAATGGCGGATTGGCCACCTCCGATGACTACCATCGCCCGACCGGTCGCGGCGGGCCGAAGGACGTGGACGTACCGGAAGGCCGGCCATTCGAGGCGCCACCGGAGTTGCCCGATGTCGAGCCGTGGCAGGCGGTCCCCCTGAATGTCGAACAGGCGCGCCACAATCCCTACGTGATCCCCGACGCGGACCGGCCGATCGTCGTGGCGCGCTGGGCTGGTGCCGGCAAGTTGCTGATCAGCGGGTTGCTCGGGCACGGCAGCCAGATGGCCGCACACGCCGCCGTGGTCGTGGCGCATTTCGGCAAGGGACACGTGGTGCTGTTCGCCAACAATCCGATCTGGCGCGGCGAGACCATTGGAAGTTACCGCATGTTCTTCAACGCAGTGACCCATTACGTGCAGCCTTGATCATGGTGCAGAGCGTCGCTCTCCGGCCCGCGCGACAAGGGCGCATGGAACCCGGCAACGCAGCCACGCCAAGTCTCTTCTACCATGGGCTCGCGCGCCAGCCCCGCGGGCTCCGCGCCGCAGGGAATGCGCGCTGACCGGGGGCGCGATCGATGCGAATGTATCCAGGCAACCAATCCGCGTCCTCCGAGGCATCGGCAATGTCCAGCGAGACCAAGACGACACGGCACGAATCGGAGGGCTCCGGGAAGCGTCTCGCGGAACGGACATGGTTGCGCGCACAGCAGTACATCGCTGACGGTCAAACCGGAGCGGCGCGGGCCGCCCTCGAATCTGTCCTGCGTCGGGAACCGGAAAAATTCGCGGCGCGGATGTTGCTTGCCAGCGTTCACCTCAGCGAGGGCCGGGTGCGCGAAGCGGCCAGCGAAGCCAGACTGGCCGCGCAATCACCCCCGGATGACCCAAGCGCCGTGGCCGCCGCCGCGCAGTGCCTGATCCGGATCGGCGAAATGACCTCAGCGGATGCGTGCCTGTCGCGGTTCGACGTGCTGTCGCGGAGCCTGGATG
>JBOHYV010000403.1:0-2410 GCA_050738135.1 Rhodanobacteraceae bacterium
CCTTGTCGAGATCGAGCGCGCCGGCGTTGTCGATGATCGCCTTCCCGTCGAACTTCGCGAAGGGCAGTTCAATCGGCACGGAACCCGTTGCAATGATCACGTTGGCGGCTTCAAGCGTCTGTTTGGCGCCGTCCTCGCCCGTGACCTCGACCTTGTTGCCTTTGAGCAACTTGCCGGTGCCGAAAAGCGGCGTGACCGGATTGCCCTTGACGCCCTTGAACAGCATCGCGACGCCGCCGGTGAACTGCTTGACGATCTTGTCCTTGCGGCCGATGAACGTGCCCATGTCCACCTTGGCGCTCTCGACGCTGATGCCGTGTGTCGGCAAATTGTGGGTCAGACCCCAGAACTGTTTGGAGGAATCCAGCAACGCCTTGGACGGAATGCAGCCGACGTTGAGGCACGT
Source organism: Rhodanobacteraceae bacterium (assembly GCA_050738135.1). GTDB lineage: Bacteria > Pseudomonadota > Gammaproteobacteria > Xanthomonadales > Rhodanobacteraceae > 66-474. The sequence goes on from JBOHYV010000403.1 coordinate 407, forward strand.
GCCGCCCAGCGCCTGCCGGCCGTCCTTGCCCTTGAAGGCATCGACGCAGGCGGTCTTGAGGCCGAGCTGCGCCGCGCGGATCGCGCAGACATAACCGGCCGGACCGGCTCCGATGATGATGACGTCGTATTTGGTTGGATCAGGCATTGCAGGAGTCCTTGTGAAAACGGGACTCGGGACTCGGGACTCGGGACTCGAAGCAGCGAGTGCAACAGATGCTTTTTCAGCAGCCGTGCGCCGGTGCAAGCGAGCCCGGGTCCGCGGGAGTATCGCTTTTGCCGAGTCCCGAGTCCCGAGTCCCGAGTCCCGGCTTCGTGTCTACAGGCCAAGCAACATCTTGTAGGGATTCTCGAGCTGGTTCTTGATGTCGACCAGGAACAGCACCGCGTCCTTGCCGTCGACGATGCGGTGATCGTAGGAAATCGCGATGTACATCATCGGTGCGGCGACCACCTGGCCGTTCTCGACCACGGCGCGTTCCTTGATGGTGTGCATGCCGAGGATGCCGCTCTGCGGCGGGTTGACGATCGGGGTCGAGAACAGCGAACCGAAGGTGCCTCCGTTGGTGATGGTGAAGGTGCCACCCTGTAAATCGTCCAGGGTCAGCTTGCCTTCGCGAGCCCGCGTGGCGAAATCCGCGATCGCCTTTTCGATTTCGGCGAAGCCCATGTCCTGCGCATCCCGCAGCACCGGAGTGACCAGGCCGCGGTCCGTCGACACCGCAATCGAAATATCCTGATAGCCGTGATAGATGACGTCGTTGCCGTCCACCGAAGCGTTCACCACCGGATGGCGCTGCAGCGCTTCGCTGGCGGCCCTGACGAAGAAGCTCATGTAGCCGAGCTTGATTCCATGGGTCTTCTGGAACTGCTCGCCCAACTGCTTGCGCATCGCGACCACTTTCGAAAGGTTGACCTCGTTGGACGAGGTCAACATCGCGATCGAGTTCTTCGATTGCATCAGGCGCTCGGCGATGCGTGCGCGCATGCGCGTCATGGGGACGCGTTCTTCGGGACGGGGACCAGGGACCGGGGATCGGGAATGATCGGGACTCGGGACTCGGGACTCGGGACTCGGCTTGGAGCCCCGCTGGAAGTTGACCAGGTCTTCCTTCGTCACTTGACCCCCGCGGCCGGTGCCCTGTACCTGCGAAGTATCGATCTTTTCCTCGGTTGCCAGTCGTGCCGCGGCAGGCGACAATTTCTCGGTGTCGGCTGCGGCTCTTCCGAGTCTCGGGTCCCGAGTCCCGAGTCCCGTTTTCGCAGCGGGCGCTGTCGCCTTTTCAGGTACCGGAGCTTCCTTCTTCGTCTCGGGGGCTTGTGGCGCCGCGCCTTCCTCCAGAACCGCGATCACGTCTTGGCTGTTGACGGTATCGCCGGTCTTGTGGCGGATTTCCTTGAGCACGCCATCGGCGGGCGCGGGAACTTCCAGGACCACCTTGTCGGTTTCCAGGTCGACCAGGTTCTCGTCGCGCCTGACTGCTTCGCCGGGTTGCTTGTGCCATGCCGCAATGGTGGCGTCACTGACGGATTCGGGCAGTACCGGCACTTTGACTTCGATCGACATGATGGATCCTTGGTTGAAGTAGGGCGGGCAATGCCCGCCAACCTTGGGGTGGACGATGCCGCCCTGCGGTCTGTTTCTTGCCTCGATTATTCGGCCGAATGGTTGTCGCCTGCGGGTTCGGCCAGCGCCTGCTGCACCAATGCGCGCTGTTCGGCGACATGGGTGTTGTAATAACCGCAGGCCGGCGCCGGCGAGCGCATTCGTCCGGCGTAGTGCAGGCTGTGGTGGCCATCCACGCAGGCCTGCAGGTGGTGACGGATCTGGAACCACGCGCCCTGGTTTTGCGGTTCCTCCTGACACCAGATCACTTCCCTTGCAGCCGGATATTTGTCGAGTTCCGCGTTGACCTCGGTGCGCGGGAACGGATACAGCTGTTCGACACGCACGATCACAACGTCGTTGATGTTCTGTTTTTCAGCGGCTTCGAACAGGTCGTAA
>JBOHYV010000404.1:0-2400 GCA_050738135.1 Rhodanobacteraceae bacterium
TCGGCCTGATGATCCAGCACCATCCGAACCGCCCGCTCCCGTACCTCAGGTGAGTACCGCTTCTCTGTGTTCATGCCCCAATCCTCTCAAAGGTTGGAGCCTCCGGGAAAGCCGGGGCGGTTCAGCGCCGGTGCAGACGATCATCAAGGCATTGCTGGAAACATGCCTCGCCCACGCCGCGTTGCGCTCGCAATTTCCATAGGGCGGAACCGGCGCGGCCGTTTCCGCCGATGCGGCTGGCGGCGGAAGCCGCCGTGCGGATTCCGCCCTACGTTGGGCGAACGCGCGCAATGCACTTCAGCTCGATCGCGATCGGCGTCGGCAGGGCGGTGATACCGAGCGTGGTGCGGCAGGGTGCGGTGTCCGGATCGGGAAAATATTCCGCCCATATGGCATTGCAGGTCTCGAAATCGCGTTCCATCGCGGTCAGGAAGACCGTCACGTCGACCAGGTCTTCCCAGCGCGCACCGGACGCCTCCAGGACGGCACGCACGTTGGCGAACACCTGCCGAGTCTGCGAGGCGATGTCGTGGGCAACCAAAACACCGCGCGGGTTGAAGATGTTGCCGGGAATCGCATTGCTGGCGGGCGTGCGCGGGCCTATCCCGGACAGGTACAGCAGGTCTCCGACGCGGCGCGCATGCGGATAGGCGCCCACGGGTGCGGGTGCGTTGTCGGTGTGAACGGCATCGCTCATGGTGTGATCAACCTCGCGAATGCTTGTTTGCAGGCGCCCGGCAAGGCATCGAACCGCGCCACGTCCGCGCCGAGATCGTGGATGCGACCGTCGGCAAGTCCGTAGCACCAGCCGTGCACCGTGAGTTGCTGGCCACGGTCCCACGCATCGCGGACGATGGTGGTGTGACAGGCGTTGGCCACTTGCTCGATCACGTTGAGTTCGCACAGGCGATCATGGCGGCGGGCCGGGGGCTCGGCGTCGATCAGCGCCTGGTGGCGCTCCAGCGTGTCGCCGATGTAGCGCAGCCAATTGTCGACCAGGCCCAGACGGTCGCCCTTCAGTGCGGCGGCCACGCCGCCGCAGCCGTAGTGGCCCGTGATCATGATGTGCTCGACCTTCAGCACATCCACCGCGAACTGCATCACCGACAGGCAGTTCATGTCCGAATGCAGCACGAGGTTGGAAATGTTCCGGTGCACGAACACTTCGCCCGGGTCGATGCCGAGGATCTGGTTGGCCGGCACACGCGAATCCGAGCAGCCGATCCACAGGTATTTCGGCGTCTGCTGTTTCGCGAGGCGCGCGAAGAACCCGGGATCTTGGGCGCGGATCGATTCCGACCAGCGGCGGTTGTTGTCAAGCAATTCCTGTGGTGATGGCATGTGAAGTCGCCCACTTCGTTCGCTGCAAAGCGTAAATGGTAAAGGGTAAGAGTGGGACTGCGTCATTCTTTGCAGTCCCGCGAAACGGGACGACTTCACGCTTGGCAGGCGGTGCAGCCGCCGCCCTACCGCGCGATGCAGACGTTTTCCGGCTTGGTGAAGATCGTAGGGCGGGCATTGCCTGCCTCATGAGCGGGTGGCGGATGATGTCCGCCCTGCCGCGCCACGCAGACGTTCTTCGGCTCGGTGAAGATTGTAGGGCAGGCATTGCCCGCCTCATGAACGGGTGGCGGACGATGTCCGTCCTACCGCGCAATGCAAACGTTTTTCGGCTCGGTGAAAAACCGCAGCGCGTCGACACCACCTTCGCGCCCCATTCCGGAATGCTTGACCCCGCCGAACGGCGTGCGCAGGTCACGCAACATCCAGCAGTTGACCCACACGATCCCGAAATCGAGGCGCGCGGCGACGCGGTGCGCGCGTGCAAGGTCGCGCGTCCAAACCGAGGCGGCCAAGCCATAGTCTGTGCCGTTGGCGATCGCCACGGCTTCGTCCCCGGTGTCGAACGGGATCAGCGTCACCACCGGCCCGAAGATTTCCTCGCGGTTGGTCGCGCTGTCCTGCGTCAATCCTTCTATCACGGTGGGCGCCACGAACCAGCCATCGGCGCAGCGGCCGGAGACCTTCACCGCTTCGCCGCCGGTGAGTACCGTTCCGCCTTCCTCGCGGGCGCGCGCGATGCAGGCCGTCACCTTGTCGAAGTGGGGTTTCGACACCAGCGCGCCAAGGTCGCTTTTCTCGTCTTCGGGATCGCCTACGCGCAGCGCTTGCACTTTCGCAAGATAGCGTGCCTTGAGTTCGTGATAGATCGAACGTTCGACCAGCAGCCGCGAACCGCACAGGCAGATTTCACCCTGGTTGGAGAACCCCGAGCGCACGATGGTGTCGAGGTTCGCTTCACTCAAATCCGCGTCGGCGAACACGATCGCGGGATTCTTGCCGCCCATCTCCAGCGACACCTTCTTGAACTGCTTCGCCGCGGCTTCGGCAATGAAGGCG
>JBOHYV010000405.1:0-2396 GCA_050738135.1 Rhodanobacteraceae bacterium
GGTCAGGATGCCGATGCCGAGCGTGATGCCGAAGCCCTTGATCGCGCCGGCACCCACGGTCACCAGGCCCAATGCGGCGAGCAAGTGGGTGACGTTGGCGTCCAGGATCACCGACCAGGCTTTTTCATAACCGGCGCGGATCGACGCGAGCGGCGTCGAGCCGTGATGCAATTCCTCGCGGATGCGTTCGCAGATCAGCACGTTCGCGTCGATCGACATACCCAACGTCAGCACGATGCCGGCGATTCCGGGCATCGTCAGCGTCACGCCGACTGCGGACATCACGGCGATCAGGATCAGCAGGTTGAAGGTCAACGCGATGTCGGCCACGAGGCCGAACAGACGGTAATAGAACGCGGCCGCGATTAGAACCAGCGCAAGCCCCAGGATCACCGCGCGCTCGCCCTTCCTGATGTTGTCCTGGCCAAGGCTGGGGCCGATCACGCGCTCTTCGACGATCTGCATCGGCGCTGCCAGCGAACCCGAACGCAGCATCAGCGACAGCGTCTGCGCTTCCAGCTGCGAGAGACCGGTGGTCTGGAACTTCTTGCCGAACACGCCCTGGATCACGGCGTTGTTGAGCACGGTTTCGGTGGTCTTGGAGCTGTGGACTTCCTTGCCGTCCACGATCTTTACTTCGGGCGTCTGCTCGATGTACACCACACCCATGCGCTTGCCGACGTTGCTGGTGGTGAAATCCAGCATCTTGCGTGCACCGGCGGAGTTGAGCGTCACGTTGACGTCCGGCATGCCGGTCTGCTGGTCGTAACCCTGCGAAGCATCGACCAGCTCGTCACCGCTCACGATGATGCGCTTTTTCAGCACCACCGGCGTACCGTCCTTCATGTAGTACAGACGGTCGTCGGGCGGGACGTTGCCGGTACGCGCCGCTTCCTGCGGATTCACGCTCTCGTCGTTGGCGTGGTACTCGAGAGTCGCGACCGCACCCAGCACGCGCTTGGCTTCGGCGGTGTCCTGCACGCCCGGCAGTTCCACCACGATGCGCGATTCGCCCTGCTGCTGGATCAAAGGTTCGGATACACCGAGTTCGTTGACGCGATTGCGCAGGGTGGTGACATTCTGGGTGATGGTGGTCTGCGCGAGCTTCTGCAGGACGTCCGGCTTGATGGTGGCCAGCAGCGCATAGCCGCCGCCCGGGGTGCGACTGTCGGCAAGGCTGAGGTCGGTGGTATCCGTGGTGATCGCACTGGTTGCCTTGTCGCGATCATCCGAGGTCTTGAACACGGCCTGCACGCCGTCGCCGCTCTGCGACACGACGTCGTAGGGAACCTGCTTCTGGCGCAGCAGCGAGCGGATGTCGTCGAGATAACGCTGCTGCTGTTTCTTCAGCACCGCGTCCTGGTCGACCGCCATCAGGAAGTGCACGCCACCCTGCAGATCCAACCCCAGTGGCATTGCGCGGCCGCCGAGAGCCTGCAGCCAGTGTGGCACCGTGGTCGCGAGGTTCAGCGCCACCGTGTAGTTGTCGCCCAGCGCCAGCCGCAATGTGTCGGAACCTTGCAGCTGCACTTCGGTGTTGGCGAAGCGCACCAGCATGCGGTCCTTGTCGACCGTGATGTCCTCGAATGGGACCTTGGCCTTGTCGAGATCGGCGGCCACCTGCTTTTGCAGGGTGGCATTGATCTGGGCATCGCGGTTCGGCGAAATCTGCACGGCTGGCTGCGGGCGGAATGCGTTGGGCGCGGCGTACAGCAGGCCGAGCACCATCACGATGCCGACCAGCCAGTATTTCCAGCGGGGAAAGTCGCTCATGGGTACGGGATGATGCGCTATGCGCGAAGGTTGCGGGCCACGGAGGGGCTCAGGATGACTTGATCGTGCCCTTGGGCACGACGGTCGCGACGGCACCCTTCTGCACCCGGACCTGCACGTTGTCCGCGATTTCCAGCGTAAGGAAATGCTCGCCGACGTTTTCCACGCGGCCCAGGATGCCGGCGGCGATCACCTCGTCGCCCTTGGCGAGATCGGAAATCATCTTGCGCTGTTCCTTCTGGCGCTTCGACTGCGGGCGGATGAAAAGGAAATAGAACGCTGCGATCACCACGACATAAATGAGGATGATCGGCGAATCGAAGAAGCTGCCAGGGCCGGCCGGCGCGCTCGAACTTGCCTGCGCGGCCGGAGCCGCGGCGGCGGCGATGATCGTTGACAACATGCGGGGATTCTCGGTTGCGGGGCGGCCGCAAGGCGGCTTGTCTGCCCAAAAGACAGCGGATTATGCCATGGGTCGACGGCCGGCGCATGCCGGAACGCCCGGCCGGGTCGCCTGGCGGCGATGACGAATCCGGGACACGCTGCGATAATTTCAGGCTCACCCGCCCCGAGGACGCGCCGCCATGCAGCACCTGACCGTGATCACCACCGGCGGCACCATC
>JBOHYV010000406.1:0-2386 GCA_050738135.1 Rhodanobacteraceae bacterium
GCACACGCCTATACCCGTACGCTCGACAACGTGTTCGGCGTGGAAGGCGAAGTGGCGCAGCAGATCGCGCAGTCGCTGCACGCCAAACTCAGCGAACGCGAGCAGCAAACGCTCGCGGCGAAACCCACCCGCAACGTGGACGCCTGGAACGACTACCTGCATGGGCTCGCGTCTAACCTCGGCGCGGGCGGCAACGCCGAGGATTACCGCCGCACCGCGGGTTTCTATTCGGATGCGGTGAAGCGCGATCCGGACTTCGCGCTGGCCTGGGCGCGGTTGGCGGAGATCGACAGCCGCATCTACCAGATGCATTTCGATCGCAGCCCGGCATTGGCGACCGCGGCCAAACAAGCCGCGGGGACCGCGCTGAAGCTTGCGCCCGACAGCGGCGAAGCCTGGCTTGCGCGCGGTTTTTATCTTGCGCGCGTGGAATCGGATTACCCGGGGGCGATGGCGGCGCTGACCAAGGCGCGTACGCGCCTGCCGAACAGCGGTGAAGTGCTGGCCGCGTTTTCCGACATCGAATCGCGCCAGGGCCAATGGGATCAGGCCATCCACAACATCGACCTGACTTCGGTGGTCGATCCGCGCAATACCCGCCTGCTGCTGCAGCACGTGCGCCTGCACGCGATGCGGCGCGAATGGCCCGATGCCTCGGCGATCATGGCCCATGCGCTCGCGATCGCACCCGATGATGCCTCGCTGATTGCCGGCAAGGCGTCGCTGGCGCAGGCGCTCGGACAACTCGATGCGGCGCAAAAGCTGCTGGCGCCGCTGCCGGTGCAACCAGACGATCCCGCGGCATTCGAAATCCGGATCATGCAGTGGCTGTATGCACATCAATATGCAGACGCGATCCAGGCGTTGCAGGCGGCCGTGGCCGGCCCGGAAGCGTCACTGGGAGGCACGGCGGGTGATTACTGGTACCTGCTCGGCTTTGCGCAGCAACTGGCCGGTGACAATACTGCTGCGCGCACGACCTGGCAGACCGCACGCGACAAGCTGGAAGCCATGCAAAAGGCCGATCCGGATGCGCCGGGCGTCGCGGCCGATCTGGGCCTGGTGTACGCCGGGCTCAGCGAAAAGGACAAGGCGCTGGCGGAAGGTCAACGCGCGATGCGCCTGCAACCTGCGTCGAAGGACGCAACGCAGGGCCCTGCCTGGCAGGAACAGCTTGCGCGCATCGAAGCGCAGACGGGCGAGAAGGACCGCGCCATCGCCGATCTGAAACATCTTTTGCAAACCTCGTATCGCAGCGCTTTCTACGCGACCGCGATCACGCCGGCATTGCTGCGCCAGGATCCGACGTGGAATCCGCTGCGCGGCGATCCGCGTTTTCAGGTGTTGCTGAAGCAATACGCGAAGAGCGAACCCGCCGTAATCCCGACTGTAGGGCGGACACCGTCCGCCGTCGCCACGCGTACGCCTCAACCTGCGGCGGGCCGTGCCCGCCCTACGATAAACGGCCACGATGTCGCCGCACCGGCGACTTCAACCACCGCCGGAACCGGCCGTGGCTGAATTCTTCGCACGCCTGAAGCAGCGAAAATTGGTGCATTAGCCAGTCAAGGAAATCCAATCCTGCGAAACTTCGGGCGGGTGCCCGCGGTAGCCGCGGCAATCGCGCGCATCACGACCAGCCGTCGGCGATGACCGTGCGCGTTTCCTCGACGCCGGCTTTCCAGACCGCCAGCATTTCTTCGTCGCAACGCTGGTAGCGGCCGCCGAAATTGCCGTCGCCGAGATACTCGCGTGCCTTGTGAGGTCCGGCTGAACGGAACCGCGAGCTATCGAGCATCGGTTTCTGGACGTCCGGATAGTCCACGCCCGCCAGCCGCGTCCACGGAAAATTCTCCATCCACGACGCGTGCGAGGCGACCGGATCGATCTCGTCGACCTTGGCTCGCGTGGCGGGCGCGTTCCACCAGTTGTGGAATTTCACTTCGACGCCGGGCTTGCCGGCGAGCCATTCCGCGATCCCTGACTGGACCGGCGCATTGCCGCCATGGCCGTTGACCACGACGATCCGGCGGAAGCCGTGGATGTGCAGGCTGTCCAGCACATCGCACACCAGTTGGATGCAGGTCTCGACGCGCAGGCTCACGGTGCCGGGATAGCCCATGAAGTACGGGGTGATGCCGTACGGCAGGACGGGGAACACCGGCACGCCCAGCGGCTCGGCTGCCTCGACCGACACCCGTTCCGAAAGGATGCAATCCACGCACAGGCTCAAGTTCGCGTGCTGCTCGGTGCTTCCGGTTGGGAGTACCGCGCGGTCGTCGCGCTTCAGGTAGTCCTCAACCTGGCTCCAGTTCATGTCGCGGATTTTCAATCGCGTCTCCCGTGCCCGTGTTCGAACCGCAATGATATTGCGGCAGCGGCCCGG
>JBOHYV010000407.1:0-2380 GCA_050738135.1 Rhodanobacteraceae bacterium
CTTGACGTCCAGACTCAATGCCACGGGTTTGGGCCGCCCTCAGTTCCGGCTTGATCTGCGCGAAGCCGCGGGCGAGCACCCTGCCGCGTGGTTGCTGCAGCGTTCGCAACACGGCACGGAACACACCTGGGTGCTGCCGCGCAGTTTCTTTTCCGGCGCCGACTTTCGACCGTTGCTGGAGGTGGCGCGGGCACTGCATGGCCGGGTTGCGGACGGCGCGGAGGTGCGCCGCGGAAACGCCTCGCAGGAGGTGGCCGGAAGTTTTGCCGACGCGCGCGCGTGGTTGTTCGAGGAAGCCAAGAAGGGGCGCCAGATCCAGCGCTTCAAGGGCCTTGGCGAGATGAACCCGGAACAGCTGTGGGAGACCACGGTCAACCCCGACACCCGGCGGTTGCTGCAAGTGCGTATCGAAGATGCGCTGGAGGCCGATCAGATTTTTTCGACCCTGATGGGCGACGTGGTCGAGCCCCGTCGAGAGTTCATCGAAACCAACGCACTGCGGGTTGGCAATCTGGACGTTTGAAGGTACTGGGGTGTGTGCATGAACGCGTGGCCGTCCGGTACTTGAGCTTTGCGCATGGCCCGCGCTACTCTCACCCTCCCGTTCGCGCACTACCCTTTCCGTGAGAGGCGTTCTGATGAAGCTTGAGTCCCGCTGGATGGTGTGTGGCATGTGTTCCATCATTGCGTTGGCGCTCGTGCCGGCTGTCGCGTCCGCGCAAATGGGGGGCCAGCAGTGCTCGGATATGCAAATGCTGCAGCACAAGTGCGATAAACAGCAACAGCAAAAAACCAAGCAGACGAAGCAGGAAACGAAGTACCCCCATGCCACCCGTAAGCAACCGTCCAATACCACGGTCAGTTCGAAGGAAGGCAAGACCTTGAACGAAGGGTTGCAGGCGGCCAATGGCGGCGACTCCGCGACCGCGTTGAAGGACCTGCAGCCTATCGCTGATTCGAGTAGCAGCGCGTACGCCAAGTCGCTTGCGATGCTGGGCCTCGCGCAGGTGAAGTACCGCGGGGGCGACACCAAGGGTGCGATCACGCTGCAGAAGCAGGCGCTGGATTCGAACGCGCTCGACAACGACAGCTATTTCCAGGGACTGGAAACCCTCGCGCAGATGTACATCGCCGACGAAGACTACAGCGATGCGTTGACGACGCTGGATACCTGGAACAAGGAAAGCGGAGCGCAATCGGCGGACGTGTATGCGCTGCAGGGCAATGCGTACTACCGGATGCAAAAATATCCGCAGGCCGTTGCAGCCATCCAGAAGGCCAAATCCCTCAGCGACAAGCCGCAGGCGAGCTGGGACCAGATCGAGATGGCCAGCGACTTTGCGATGGACAAATATGATGACGCGGCCAAACTGGCGGAAGCCGCGCTGGCCAAGGATCCCAACAACAGCACGTTGCTGCAGAATGTCATCGCGATCTACATCAATGCGCATCAGGATCAGAAGGCGCTTGCGCTGCTCGAGCGCGCGCGCGCCAACGGCCAGATCAAGGATCAGGCCGGTTACATGAACATGGCCAAGATGTACGACAACCTCGGTCAGAACAGCTCGAATCCGAAAGCCAATGCAATGAAGGCCGTGGGCGTCCTCCAGGAAGGGACGAGCAAAGGCATCATCCAACCCGGCTACGACAGCTACAAGCTGCTGGGCGACTCTTATGCCATCGCGGGCGATTACAAAAATGCTGTGACCGCATACGGCAAGGCTGCGCCCGATGCCAAGACCGGTGAAGTGGATTTCCTGCGTGGTCAGCTGCTTGAGCAGCTCGATCATCACAAGGAAGCGCGGGACGCGCTCAAGCAGGCGATCGCGAAAGGCAACTTCAAGCGCATGGGCGCGGCGTATCTCACCTTGGGCAACGCCGAGCTTGCGTTGAAGGACAAAACCGCCGCACGTGCAGCGTATGAACAAGCCGAGCAGGACCCGGAAACGCGTGCCGACGCACAGCGAACCCTGAAGCAACTGGGGCACAAGTGATCCTGCACGGACAGACGGGCTTCCGAGAGGCAAGCAACGCAAATTAATAGGCTCTTGCCACTAGGCAAAGTCGTCACGCTGGTGTAACGTTTCAGACTTTTCCGCCGCCTTGGTTGCGGCGCCGTTTCGGACAACGGAACGGCGCCGTGGTGGGGCCCAACAGGTCAGCGATTGGCTCAATACACGATGGCACGTACGTCGGCTCGAGACCGCAAACGGTTCAACTGGTGGCGCACGATTGCGATTGCGTTCGCGATTGCGTTGCACGCCGGTATCATCATCATGCTGCTTGCGCCGGCGGCACCGCCTGGTGCCAAGGAAAAGGCGAAGCAGAACATCGTGCGCGTTCAGTTCATTCCGCCGCCGCCGCCGCCGCCGCCACCGCC
>JBOHYV010000408.1:0-2369 GCA_050738135.1 Rhodanobacteraceae bacterium
GATCACGGACGCGGCGAGCGGCGCTATCATCCGGGCCTGAGGAAACAGGGGCTTTCCGTTGTCGACGGTTTACGAATCACCGCACGACCCGACGGGGCCTTGCCGCCCCCTGCTTGCCGATGCCTCGCCGCAACGGGTGATCGCGTGGCGTGATGGCTGCCCCGTACGCCAAGGTCAATTCCTGGCGGACGTGGGTGTGCTCGCGGCGCGGCTGCCGGACGCACCCGCTGCGGTCAACCTGTGCGAGGACCGCTACGCGTTCCTGGTTGCCTTCGCCGCGCTGCTCACGCGCGGACAGACCAACCTGCTGCCACCCTCGCGAGCCGTGCACGCGATCGACGCCACGCTGGCTGCACAACCGGGCAGCTATACGCTGGGCGACACTGCCCTGGATCCCGCACCCCGGCACCACCTGTGGTTCACCCCCGGCGCCGGCCTGCCGGCCTCCAGACCGACAGCGATGATCGCCGATGACGCGCTGGCCGCGGTCGGGTACACCTCCGGTTCCACGGGGATACCGGGTGCCAGCCAGAAACGCTGGGGCAAACTCGCGATCTCGAGCGGGCACAACGACGCCTTGCTGCGTGGATTGGCCGGCGGCGACTATCAGGTGGTCGCGACCGTGCCGCCGCAACATATGTACGGACTGGAGTTCTCGGTGCTGCTGCCGCTGTTCGGCCGCGCGTCCGTATGCGCAAGTCGGCCGTTTTTCGCCGCTGATATCGCGGCGGCTTTGCGCAGTGTGCCCGAGCCGCGCGTGCTGGTGACGACGCCGGTGCACCTGCGCACGTTGCTGGATTCCGGGCAGCCGTTGCCCGCATTTTCGGGCATCGTGTCGGCCACCGCGCCGCTGCCACGCGATCTGGCCGCCACCGCCGAGAGGTATTTCGGAGCGCCGGTGCAGGAGGTGTTCGGTTCGACGGAAACCTGCGTGATTGCGCACCGTCGTACCGCGCAAGCGGAAGCCTGGACACCTTACGCGGGCGTCAGCCTGCATCCGCAACCCGATGGCACCCGCGTCGAGGCGCCGCAACTGGTGCAGCCGATGGTGTTGGCCGACGTCGTGGAACTGCTGGCCGACGGTCGCTTCGGTTTGCGCGGGCGCAACACCGACTTGCTGGAAATTGCGGGCAAACGCGCTTCGCTGGGTGACCTCACCTGCAAGCTGCTGGCCATACCCGGCGTGCGCGATGGCGTGGTGTTCCAGCTTGACGACACCGACGCGATGGGGGTGCGTCGTATCGCCGCGCTCGTGGTGGCGCCCGACCGCACCGCCGGTTCGATCCTCGATGTGCTGCGCAACCAGATCGATCCCGTGTTCCTGCCACGCCCGTTGAAGCGCGTCGACGCGCTGCCGCGCAGCGAAGCCGGCAAATTGCCACGGGCCGGATTGCTGGAGCTATTGAAGCGGGACTCGGGACTCGGGACTCGGGACTCGGGAAAAGAAGGCTGAGGTCTTCGGGCGCACATTCGCCGTTTCTCGGGTTTGGCTTGGCTTGGGGCTGAGTGTGTCCGCATAATGCCGGCTTTGTCGCCAAACGTGACCATTCAATGAGTGCTCTTGCGAGTCCCGAGTTCCGAGTCCCGAGCCCCGAGTCCCGATAGATGAAGATCCTCGTCATCGGTTCGGGTGGGCGCGAGCACGCGTTGGCATGGAAGCTTGCGCAGTCACCACGTGTCGGCGAGGTCATCGTCGCGCCGGGCAACGCCGGCACGGCACAGGAAGCCCGGGTCCGCAACGCCAATGTTGCCGTGACGGACATCGAAGGCTTGCTGCAACTCGCACGGGATGAGTCCGTTGCTTTCACGGTGGTTGGCCCGGAAGCGCCTCTGGTCGCCGGCGTGGTGGACAAGTTCCGCGCGGCCGGGCAGCGCATTTTCGGACCGACTGCGGCGGCGGCACGTCTGGAAGGGTCCAAGTCCTTCGCCAAGGATTTCCTGGCGCGTTACCGCATCCCCACTGCGCCTTACGCCGTTTTCACCGAACTGCCGCCGGCGCTCGAGTACGTGCGTGGGCGCGGTGCGCCCATCGTGATCAAGACCGACGGGCTCGCCGCGGGCAAGGGCGTGGTGGTGGCGATGACCTTGTCCGAAGCCGAGCAGGCCTTGCGCGACATGCTGGGTGCGCGTGCGTTCGGCGACGCTTCTGCGCAGGTGGTGATCGAGGCCTGCCTCGAAGGCGAGGAGGCCAGCTTCATCGTGATGGCGGACGGCACGCATTGGCTGCCGATGGCCTCCAGCCAAGACCACAAACGCGTGGGTGAGGGCGACACCGGACGCAATACCGGCGGCATGGGCGCGTATTCGCCGGCACCGGTGGTGACGCCGAAAGTCGAATGCCGCATCAACGCCGAAATCATCGAGCCTAC
>JBOHYV010000409.1:0-2364 GCA_050738135.1 Rhodanobacteraceae bacterium
GAACGACAGGTTGGGCGCGAAGTCGTCGATCTGCATGCCGCGCGCGAGGTAGTACTCGACGATGGTGAAGCCGTTAGACAGCGTGAAGGCGAGCTGCGAGATCGGGTTCGCGCCGGCCTCGGCGATGTGGTAGCCCGAGATCGACACCGAGTAGAAGTTGCGCACCTTGTGGTCGACGAAGTACTGCTGGATGTCGCCCATCATGCGCAGCGCGAATTCGGTGGAGAAGATGCAGGTGTTCTGCGCCTGGTCTTCCTTCAGGATGTCGGCCTGCACCGTGCCACGTACGGTGGAGAGCGTTTGGGCCTTGATGCGTGCGTAGGTTTCGGCATCGACCAGTTGTTCGCCGGTGATGCCGAGCAGCGCGAGACCGAGGCCGTCGTTGCCCTGCGGCAGGTCGCCGTGGTACTCGGGGCGCTGCTTGCCTTCGAAAAGCTTGGCGATCTGCTTTTCCGCCGCGGCCCAGCGCGCGTCGTCTTCCTTCAGGTATTTCTCGACCTGCTGGTCGATCGCGGTGTTCATGAACATCGCCAGGATCATCGGCGCGGGGCCGTTGATGGTCATCGACACGCTGGTCTTGGGGTTGCACAGGTCAAACCCCGAATACAGCTTCTTCATGTCCACCAGCGTGGCGATGGACACGCCGGAGTTGCCGATCTTCCCGTAGATGTCCGGGCGCGGCGCCGGGTCTTCGCCGTACAGCGTGACCGAATCGAACGCGGTGGAAAGCCGCGAGGCGGGTTGTCCGCGCGACACGTAATGGAAGCGGCGGTTGGTGCGCTCGGGCGTGCCCTCGCCCGCGAACATGCGGGTCGGGTCTTCGCCGGAGCGGCGGTACGGATACACGCCGCCGGTGTAGGGATACGCGCCCGGCAGGTTTTCCAGCATCAGGTACTTGAGCTGCGCGCCCCAGTCGTTGGTGGTGGGCGGCGCGATCTTCGGCACCTTCTGGTGCGACAGGGTTTCGCGGTAGTTCGAAACCTTGATGGCCTTGCCGCGGACGGTGTATTGGTTGAATTCGGCGGTGACGGCGTCCTTGCGGGCCGGCCAGTCGCGCAGAAGCTGGATGGCTTCGGGCGAAAGTTCCTTGATGGCTTCGTTGTAGCGTTGGCGGAGCAGCAACAGGCTGCGATCGGAAGTCGGCGCGTTGGTGCCGATGTGCGAGAGCATGTCGGTCGACTGATAGGTATCCAGTTCGTGCGGCAGCTTCTTGTCTTCCAGTTCCTTCAGCGATTCGTAGTAGTGCTGCGCCTTCGACGCGGCTTCGGCCATCCGCACGGTGTCGGCGTTGATGGCCCTGCCCTGCTCGGCGATCTCCGCCAGGTAGCGCACGCGCTTGCCGGGGATCAGCACGGTGGCGCGGGGTTCCTTGAGCGAGACATCGACTTTCGGATCGAAGTCGCAACGAAGCGAAAGAACGGGGTCAGGTTCACTTTTCGACGCAGCGTCACTCGTTTTTGCCGCACCACCGCCCGAAAAGTGAACCTGACCCCCTTCTTTTTTCTCGCGCAACAGCCGGCACAGGTTCACGAACATCCAGGTGACGCCGGGGTCGTTGAACTGACTGGCGATGGTGGGATACACCGGCACCTCTTCGTCCGCCATCTTGAACGCGGTGTGGTTGCGCTTCCACTGCTTGCGCACGTCACGCAGCGCGTCCTCGGCGCCGCGGCGGTCGTACTTGTTGAGCACGACGAGCTGCGCGAAATCCAGCATGTCGATCTTTTCGAGCTGGGATGCCGCGCCGTAGTCGCTGGTCATCACGTACACCGGGAAATCGACCAGATCGACGATTTCGGTATCGGCCTGGCCGATGCCGGCGGTCTCGACGATCACCAGGTCGAACGGCAGCGATTTCAGGAATGCGATCGCGTCGTGCAGCACCGCATTGGTCGCGACGTGCGCGCGACGGGTCGCCATCGAACGCATGAAGACGCGGTGCGAACGCAGCGCGTTCATGCGGATGCGGTCGCCCAGCAGCGCGCCGCCGCCCTTGCGGCGGGTCGGATCGACCGCCAGCACGGCGATCCGCATTTCGGGAAAGGAGTGCAGGAAGCGCAGCAGCAGTTCGTCGACCACCGACGACTTGCCCGCGCCGCCGGTGCCGGTGATGCCGATGACGGGCGGCAAAACAGGGTCAGGTTCACTTTTCGATGCATCGCCAGAACGGTCAGGACGTCCGGATAAGTGAACCTGACCCCGTTTTGCGGCCCACTGCTTGCGCAGCATCTTCAATTCGGATTCCGAGAACGTGCCGTCCTCGACCGCGCTCAGCATCTGGCCGATGCTGATCTCGTCACCAATGTCGGGACGCATGAGCTGCTGCGGATCGCCGCTTTGGCGTCCGTGGTCCCGCGCGTGCGC
>JBOHYV010000410.1:0-2360 GCA_050738135.1 Rhodanobacteraceae bacterium
GCACTCGGCATTCGGATGTGCAGGCCCGCACTGAGATGTGGCACCTGCCGAAGCAGCTTGCGTGGTTCGGCGTCGGCGGGTTCATCGGGTTCATCGTCGATGCCGGCATCGTGCAGTTGCTGGTCAGCAAGCTTGAAGTCGACCCCTACGTGGGGCGTCTGTTCTCGTTCATGTGTGCCGCGACCGCGACCTGGCTGTTCAATCGGCACTTCACCTTCCACAAGCGCGGTGACTACACCCTGTTTGGGGAGTGGTCGCGTTACATGGTCGCAATGTCGGCGGGTTTCGCGCTCAATTACGCGACATACGCATTGATCGTCTACTTCTCGCAATTCGTGCACACCTGGCCTGCGATCGGCGTTGCCGCAGGCTCGTTGCCGGGCTCGGCGGTCAACTTTCTGGGCGCCCGGCAATGGGTATTTTCGGGGTCGCGCAAAGCGCATCCGCGCGACTCGGTCGAGCCGCCCAAGCATGGTCCGTAAGTCGGCGTAATTATTGGCTTTTTTGGGGCGGATTCGGGCGCGGTTGTGGTATAATTTTTTGGTTCATTTCCAGGCGCGGCGGCGTACTGAAGCCTGCGTTTTTTGCATTCACCAGACACGGGAAACAGGCGGATGGCGGAACAGGCCGGTGAAGTAATTCGCGTCAACATCGAAGACGAAATGCGCCAGAGCTATCTCGATTACGCGATGAGCGTGATCGTGGGCCGCGCACTCCCGGACGTGCGCGACGGACTGAAGCCCGTGCACCGCCGCGTGTTGTTCGCGATGAATGAACTGGGCAACGCCTGGAACAAGTCCTACAAGAAATCCGCGCGCGTGGTCGGCGACGTGATCGGCAAGTACCACCCACACGGCGACTCGTCGGTGTATGACGCGATCGTGCGGATGGCGCAGCCGTTCTCGCTGCGCTACATGCTGGTGGACGGGCAGGGCAACTTCGGTTCGGTGGACGGCGACAGCCCCGCGGCCATGCGTTACACCGAGGTGCGCATGGCGCGCCTCACGCACGACCTGCTGGCCGACATCGACAAGGAAACCGTCGACTTCGGGCCCAACTACGACGAGAGCGAGCAGGAACCGCTGGTCCTGCCGACCCGCGTTCCGAATTTGCTGGTCAACGGTTCCGCCGGTATTGCCGTCGGCATGGCCACCAACGTGCCGCCGCACAACATGGGCGAGGTGATCGATGCGACCGTCGCATTGATCGACAATCCGGAATTGGGCACCGACGACCTGATGCAGTACGTGCCCGGCCCGGATTTCCCGACCGCCGGCATCATCAATGGCGCCGCCGGCATCGTGCAGGCCTACCGCAGCGGGCGGGGTCGCGTGCTGGTGCGTGCGAAGACTGGGATCGAAACCAGCGACAACGGCCACGAAGCCATCATCGCCACCGAGCTGCCGTACCAGGTCAACAAGGCGCGGCTGATCGAGAAGATCGCCGAGCTGGTCAAGGAAAAGAAGCTGGAAGGCATCAGCGGACTGCGCGACGAATCCGACAAGGACGGCATGCGCGTCGTGATCGAGGTGCGCCGCGACGCCGCGGCCGACGTGGTGCTCAACAACCTGTTCCAGCAGACCCAGTTGCAGGTCACCTTCGGCATCAACATGGTGGCGCTGGTCGACGGCCAGCCGCGGCTGTTGAACCTCAAGGAGATCCTCGAGCACTTCATCCGCCATCGCCGTGAAGTCGTTACCCGCCGCACCATTTTCGACCTGCGCAAGGCGCGCGCACGCGCGCACGTGCTGGAAGGTCTCACCGTCGCGCTGGCCAACATCGACGCGATGATCGAACTCATCAAGACCTCGGAATCGCCGCAGGTCGCGCGCGAACGGATGCTGGCGCGCAAGTGGGAGCCGGGCATGGTGCGCACCAGGCTGGACGCCGCCGCCGCCGCGGCGACGCGGCCCGAGGATCTCGATCCGCGCGCGGGCCTGAAGGACGACGGTTATCAGTTGTCCGAAGTCCAGGCCAAGGAAATCCTGGAGATGCGCCTGCACCGTCTGACCGGTCTCGAGCAGGACAAGCTCAGCGATGAATACAGGCAGTTGCTGGAAACGATCCGCGGGCTGATTGCGATCCTCGAGGATCCGGACAAGCTGCTCGCGGTGATCCGTACAGAACTGGTGGAGATGAAGGATCTCTACGGCGACGCGCGCCGCACCGAAATCCTGCATACCCAGGAGGATCTGGAAACGCTGGACCTGATCGCCGAAGAGAACGTGGTGGTGACGCTGTCGCATACGGGCTACGTGAAACGCCAGACACTGGATACGTATCGCGCCCAGAAGCGCGGCGGCAAGGGCCGTTCCGCGACCAGCATGAAAGACGAGGACTTCGTCGAGAAGCTGTGGATC
>JBOHYV010000411.1:0-2354 GCA_050738135.1 Rhodanobacteraceae bacterium
ATCTGGACGCGCTGCGCACGTCACCGGGCAAGGTTGTACCGATCAAGCGCAAGACAAGCGTTGCTTGACACAGGTAAAGCGTTGATTGACACTAGGCCATGATCCGCGGCTTCCGGCACAAAGGGCTGGCCGACCTGTTCCGCACCGGCAACGCTGCCAAGGTAAGGCCAGACCTGCAAGGCCGGATTCTGCGGCGACTGGACGCGCTGAACGCTGCCGCCGACGTGGTGGAATTGAACGTGCCGGGCTTCGACTTCCATCCGCTGCATGGATACAAGCCAACCCGCTACAGCCTGCACGTGAACGGGCCGTGGTGCATCACGTTCGAATGGGCCGATGGTGACGCGCTGCGCGTGGACTTGGAGCAATACCACTAGGGCCGATTCCATGACTGATTATCCTGCCAAGCGCAACCCGAACCGCACGCCGACGCATCCGGGCGCGATCCTGCGCGATGATGTGTTGCCCGCACTGGGCTTGAGCGTGGCGGAAACCGCGCGACGCCTGCACGTGTCGCGGCAAACCGTGCATGACCTGCTGGCCGAGCGCAAGGGCTTCACGCCTGAAATGGCGTTGCGCGTGGGCAAGCTGGCGGGCAACGGCGCGGCATTCTGGTTGCGGATGCAACAGGACTTCGACTTGTGGCACGCCGAACGCGCGCTGGCCGACGAACTGCGCGCGATTCACAAAGCTGCCGCATAACCGAACACGCGCACGCATGACCCCGAAACACGCGAAGGCTCGCAAGCGCGCATAACCGAACACGCCACGGCTAGGCCCGTACAGCCGAACGCGGGACAACCTTCACCCGCTGCCGTGGCGATCTTTGAAGGGCGTGGAAGGTGCGCAAAATGGACATGATTCAGCGTCAATCGTGCTGGGACGGATGGCGACATGCCGAAATTGTCACGATTCGCGAGGCTGCATGTTTGCTTGCGAATGTTGCCCCGCAGGAATATCTAGACCAAGATTTGTCACTCTTGCCTGCCTCCGCACAAGCCAATTCTCACCTTATCGCATACGCGATCCTGAGTGCGACATTGTCGGTGTGGCGAGCGGTGGAAGTGAAGGCCGACGGTGTTTATGCGCCCATCGAGACAAACAAAATCACGCCAGATACGCTGCTTTCGCTGGGCACTAAGATTCTGGTGCGCGACATAGCGAAATGGTGCGACGCGAAACATATTCAGCACATGTGGGGGAACCAAGAAGTGGTCCCGCAAAATTGAACAGCGCGATAAGTGGATGTCTGCTCCCCATCGGCGATGATGACCGCTGCAGAAGGAGCCAAACATGAGTCGCAGACCACGTCGTAATCACTCACCGGAATTCAAGGCCAAGGTGGCGCTGGCCGCCGTCAAGGGCGAGAAGCCGCTGGCAGAGCTGTCCGAACAGTTCGACGTCCATCCGAACCAGATCACGCAATGGAAGAGTCAGCTGCTGGAACGCGCCGCCACGGCGTTCGGCGGTGGCCAGCCGACCGAGGCGCCGGTGGACTTGAAGGCGCTGCACGCCAAGATCGGCGAGCTGACGCTGGAAAACGATTTTTTAGAACACGCGCTCGTCAAGGCGGGCTTGCTGAGCGCAAGGCGATGATTGACCGCGACCATCCGTTACCCATTGCCAAACAGGCCCGGCTCGCCGGGCTCAGCCGGGGCACGGTGTACTACCTGCCACGTCCGGTGAGCGAGACCGATCTGGCGTTGATGCGCCGGATCGACGAACTGCACTTGGAGTGCCCCTTCGCCGGCAGCCGGATGCTGCGCGACCTGCTGGGCCAGGAAGGCGTCAGGGTAGGCCGCAAGCACGTACGCACCCTGATGCGCAGGATGGGCATCGACGCGCTCTACCGCAAGCCCAACACCAGCAAGCGACATCCGGCACACCCGATCTATCCGTACCTGCTGCGAGGCTTGAAGATCGACCGCCCCAACCAGGTCTGGGCCATGGATATAACGTATATCCCGATGGCGCGGGGCTTCGTGTACCTTGCCGCCGTGGTCGACTGGCACAGTCGGCGCATCCTGGCTTGGCGGCTGTCGATCACGCTGGACACCGCATTCTGCGTCGAGGCGGTCGAGGAAGCCATGCAGCGTTACGGCACGCCTGAGATCTTCAACACCGATCAGGGATGCCAGTTCACCAGCGAGGCGTTCACGCGCGTGCTCAAGAACGCCGGCATCGCCATCAGCATGGACGGCAAGGGCTGCTGGCGCGACAACGTGTTTGTCGAGCGGCTCTGGAAGACGATCAAGTACGAGGAGGTCTACCTGAAAGCCTACGACACCGTCAGCCATGCGCGTCAATCGCTGGCGCACTACATCGACTTCTACAACACGCGCAGACCGCACAGC
>JBOHYV010000412.1:0-2348 GCA_050738135.1 Rhodanobacteraceae bacterium
GATATCGTCACGCTGATCCTTGCCATCGGCGTCGCGGCGTGCCGACTGATGGTGGTGGCACACGCGGATGGCGAAATGCAGCGCGCGCTTGCGCGTGCGCTGACCGTTGCACTGGCGCTGCTGACCGCCGCCAGTTTCGGGATCCTGCTGTCGCGCACGCTGGAAATGAGCGGCGGCGTCTGGCCAGCCCTGTTGCCGGACATGTGGCTGGCGCTCACCGTCACCCATTTCGGGCACATCTGGTGGTGGCGCATTCCGGCGCTGGCGCTGTTGTGGCTGACGTGCGGATGGACGTGGCGCCGCAAGGGTCAAGGATGGACAGTCTGGATCATGGCGCTCGCTCTTGCGACGATCGCGATCACCCGCAGCGATACCGGGCATCCCGCCGATAATGGCGATTTCACGCTCGCGGTCTGGGCCGATTGGCTGCACCTGCTGGCAGCCGGCGCGTGGGTCGGCAGCCTGTTCGGCACGTCGCTGGTGGTATTCCCGCACCTGCTGCGCATGGGCGAACGCGCCAACACATCCGCCGCCGCAATCTTCCAGCGTCTATCGACATTGTCCGGCATCGCGCTGGCGGGGCTGCTGGCCGGCGGCATCTACAACGCGGTTCAGCAACTGGGGGCGTTCGCGTCGCTGTGGACGACCCGCTACGGCGTCATCCTCGACATCAAGATCGCGATCGTGCTGGTAATGATCGCGATCGGCGCCCACAACCGCTACATCAAGCTGCCGCGCCTGTTACGCACCGCGGCTGCACGCGCGCAACCGACGAAATTTGATGCCGTACGCACCTGCGCACGTGCGGTATTGGCCGAAAGCCTGCTCGGGATCGCCGTCATCGGCGCGGCGGCGTGCCTGATCCACAGCATGCCGCCAGTCGACGTGCGCGCATTGCCTGCGGCCATGCAAGCGAGCACGCCGCATGCACCTGTTCCAGAGACTGCCGGCCTGATTGTCGCATTCGCGGGCATCCGCTAGCATCGGACAATTCGCGGGCAGCATGGCTGGCTGCGGCGTTCGCGACCCTTCCTTCGCCACCATGGGATTCAATCATGAAGCTGCATGGCAAGCTCGCTCCACTCGCGCTCGGCGTACTGCTGGGCCTCGGTCTCACCGCCGCCGTCGTGCAACCTGCATTCGCCGCCGATGCGCCCGCCACGGCTGCACAGGCACGAGTCACCCGCGCCACGCTCGGCAACGGCTTGCGCGTGGTGATCGTGCGCGACACGCTGGCGCCGATGGTGACGACCCAGATCACCTACCTTGCCGGAAGCTACGAAGCACCGAAAGGTTATCCCGGCACCGCGCACGCGCTGGAACACATGATGTTCCGCAATTCCAGGGGCATGACCGGCGCGCAGTTGAACGAGATGACCGGCAAGATGGGCGCCGAGAACAATGCGTTCACCACCAACGACGCCACGCAGTATTTTTTCGTCGCGCCCGCCCAATACCTCGACATGCTGCTGCACATCGAGGCGATCCGCATGCGCGGCGCACAATTGACCGACAAGGACTGGAACCTGGAAAAAGGCGCGATCGAGCAGGAAGTGTCGCGCGACATTTCCGACCCCGGGTACCTTGCCTTCCAGCAGGCCGAGCGCACGTTGTACGCCGGTACCGGTTACGCCGAGGACGCGCTGGGTTCGCGCCCGACGTTCGACAAGACCACTGGCAAGATCCTGCAAGGCTTCTACAACAAGTGGTACCTACCCAACAATGCGATCCTGGTGATCGTTGGCGACGTCGATCCGCAGGCGACGCTCGCCAAGGTCAAGCAACTGTTCGGGTCTGTCCCCAGGAGCAAGGCGCCCGTACGCGCGCCGGTGAAGCTGGAACCGTTCAAGCCGCAGACCATCGCCAAGACCACGCCGGACGCGACCGGCACCGTGCAATACATGTTCCGCGCGCCCGGCCAGCAGTCGAAGGATTACGCGGCGATGCAGGTGCTGCTGGACGTGCTGAACAACGCGCGCAGCAAGCTTTCCGACCTCGCGGCGCAGGGCAAGGTGCTGTCCGCGGATGCGGGGTTGCAGCCATTCGTGCACGGCGGCCTCGGCGTGATCGAGGTCGGCTTTCCCAAGGGCGGCGACAGCAAGCAGGCGCAAAGTTACCTCGATGGCGTGGTCAGCGACCTATTGAAGAGCGGCGTATCGGCCGACCTGGTCGCGGCCGCCAAGCGCCAGGAAAAAGCCCAGTTCGAGTTCAGCAAGAACAGTGCGATGAACCTTGCCGAGACCTGGTCGCAGGCGCTGGCATGGCAGGGCTTGAACTCGCCGAAAGAGGCGCTCGACCAGATCCTCGCGGTGACGCCGGCAGACGTCGACCGCATCGCGCACGAATAT
>JBOHYV010000413.1:0-2343 GCA_050738135.1 Rhodanobacteraceae bacterium
TCGATGTCGGCATGACAGGCGCGGAACTCGTCGACGATGTCGGTGACGCGGGTGTTGCGCAGGTCCGGACAGTTTTCCTTGAATGTGAGGCCCAGCACCAGCACCTTCGCGCCCGCGACGTGGATGCGCCTTTCCAGCATCAACCGGATTACCCGCTCGGCCACGTGCCGGCCCATGCCGTCGTTGATGCGGCGGCCGGACAGGATGACCTCGGGGTGATAGCCGATTTCCTGCGCCTTGTGGGTCAGGTAATACGGGTCGACACCGATGCAATGACCACCGACCAGGCCCGGCCGGAACGGCAGGAAATTCCACTTGGTGCCGGCGGCTTCCAGCACGTCCATGGTATCGATGCCCATGCGGTGGAAGATCAGGGCCAGCTCGTTGATGAGCGCGATGTTCAAGTCGCGCTGGGTGTTCTCGATGACCTTGGCAGCTTCGGCGACCTTGATGCTGGAGGCCTTGTGGGTGCCCGCGCTGACCACGCGCCGATACAGCGCGTCCACGAACTCGGCGGCTTCCGGCGTGGAGCCCGAAGTGACTTTCCTGATGGTGTCGAGCCGATGCTGCTTGTCGCCCGGATTGATGCGCTCGGGACTGTAGCCTGCGTAGAAATCTTCGTTGAACTTGAGGCCGGATTCGCGCTCGATGATGGGCACGCAGACCTCTTCGGTTGCACCCGGATAGACGGTCGATTCGAAAATCGCGATGCCGCCGCGGGCCATGGCCTTGCCGACGGTGTGGCTGGCCGCTTCGAGCGGCGCAAGGTCGGGACGCTTGGCGCGGTCGATCGGCGTCGGCACCGTGACGATGAAGATGTTGCACGACCCGAGGTCTTTCGGATCGTTGCTGAACTTCAGGTGGGTTGCCCCGCCCAGTTCATCGGGGGTCACTTCCAGGGTGTGGTCGCGATGCTGTTTCAGTTCGTCGATACGCTCACGCTTGACGTCGAAGCCCAGCGTGGGCAACTGCCGGCCGAACCCGACCGCCAGCGGCAGTCCCACATAGCCCAGACCCAGCACCGCAAGGCGTACTTCGTCGGGACGCGGAAGCGCAGCAGCCATCGGGATCTCCTTGTACGGACGGTTCGACCGGGGCGGCCGACGCAGAAACTCTTATGCTGGCACGCGACGCGCAAAATTCAAAGCCAGCAGCCCCAGACCTATCAACACGATACCGATCCATTCAGGTCCGGACGGGATTTCGCCCAGCAGACCCCATGCAAACAACACGCCAGCCACCGGGATCGCGAGGCTGGTCAGGCCCGCCACATTGGCCGACAGGCGTTGCACCACCACCGCCCACAGCACCCAGCACACACCGGACGACAGCAGCCCGTTGTACAACAGCGCGGCGATGTATTCGCCCGTCCACGTCACGGCGCGTTGCTGGGTCAAAAAGGCCAGAATGACCAGGCCGAGCGTGCCGATCAGCATCTGCCACGCGGTGAGTCGCAACGGCGTGACCTCCGGGTGTTGCTGGAACACGCGCTTGGACAACACCGTCGCCACGGCCCACGCCAGCCCCGCGAGCAGCGCCAGCAGGATGCTGCGGGGGGCGCCCAGCGGGCGCCAGGGCTCGACCACGCAGACAAAACCGGCCGCTGCGATCGCGATGCAAAGCCAACGCACGAGCCCCGGCTTCTCGTTGATCCACCACCACGCCAACGGCACCACCCAGAACGGCATCGTGTAGGCGAGCAGGGCGGTCTTGCCGGCGCCGCCCGACACCAGTGCCCACTGCGCCAGCGCCTGGAATGCGCAGGTTTGGCACAACCCGATCAGGATCGTCGGCAGCCATGGCGTCGGCTTCAGCGAATTGCGACGCACGGCAAGCAGCGCAAACAGCACCACGGTGCCGATCACGTAGCGCTGCGCGCTGAAGGTGAACGGCCCGCTGTAGCGGGTCGCAATTTTCATCACGGACCAGTTGAGGCTCCAGACGACGGTGAGGATCGCAAGGCCGATCCATGCGGCGCGTTCGGAGGCATGGTTGTCGGACATCGCGCTAAGCTTTTGCGAAGGGAAGCGCAGGATACTGCGAGGCTGCGCCATTCCGGGAGTATTCCATGCAAAGGTCCATGATTGCGTTCCTCGCGGTTTTGATGCCCGTGTGTGCTTTTGCGGCAACCAGCGCCGGCGGCTGGAAAGTCGAGCAGCGTATTGCCATCGGTGGCGAGGGCGGTTGGGATTACCTCGCACTGGATCAGGCCGCGCAGCACTTGTACGTCAGTCACTCGGACCGGGTGATCGTGCTGGACGCGAAGGACGGCAAGCGGGTCGGCGAGATCGACGGCCTGTCGGGCGTGCACGGCATCGCGATCGCGGATGACCTGCATCGCGG
>JBOHYV010000414.1:0-2339 GCA_050738135.1 Rhodanobacteraceae bacterium
GGAACGACGAAGGCAACAACGCCTACGGGCTGGGCCGGTACGCTGCGGCAGGCGGGTTTTACAAGGCGGCGATCGACTTGTACCGGAAGGCGGGTGATCGCCCACAGGCGCTGATGGTGGGCGACAATCTGGCGCAGGTTTACCTGAAGGAGGGCAAGCCCGGACAAGCGATCGCGTTGTCACGCGCATCACTGGCAAACGAGCGGGCTGCGGGCCGGGAATCCGACGCCTTGATTTCGCAGTATGACGTTGCACGTGCCATGGAAGTGATGGACCAACACGATGGGGCTACGGCCCTGATCGCCTCGACCGTGGACGAGGCACGCAAGGCGCATCTCGACAGCCTGTTGCCCGACCTGCTGCAGGAACAGTCGCGGTTGGCCGAGGACAACGGCAATCTCAAGCTGGCGCTGGCGGCGGAACGTGATGCACTCAAGGCTGCGCGCAAGCATTGGAGCAGCAGCCTGGGTTCCCAGCAGGCGGAGCTGGCGGCGCGTTATGCAACGCACGAAAAAGCGATCCGCATCCGGGAACTGGAACGCAACAACCAGGTCAAGAACCTCAAGCTGAAAGCCGCCGCGGCCGAAGCCGCGCGCAATGCCATGCAACTTCACCGCCAGCACACCAGGTTGCTCGCAACGTTGGTGGCCGCGGCGGGCTTGGTGATCGGCATCGTATCGCTGTTGCTGCTGCTGGGCTCACAACGCAGGCATGCAAGAGAACTCCGGCGCCAGGCCCTGGAGGATCCGCTGACCGGGGTGGACAACCGGCGCGGATTCTTCCGAAGGGCGGAAGAACTGCTGGGGCGGCATGATGCGGACACGCCCCCGCTGCATGCGCTGTTGTTGTTCGACTTCGACTACTTCAAACGCATCAACGATCGCTGCGGACATCCGTTCGGCGATATCGTGCTGAATGTTTCGCTGCAACGCCTGCGCGAGGTGGTAGGCAGGCGCGGGTGTCTTGCGCGACTCGGCGGCGAGGAGTTCATCGCGTTGTGCCCGCGGATTGGTGGCGCCGCGGCGCTGGATCTCGCCGAGCGGATGCGCGCGGCAATCAGCGAAATCCAGTTTCCGAATGCGCCGGAGGACCTGGACGTCACCATCAGCATCGGTGTCGCGCTGTTCGACGGGATGCGCTGCCATGACGTCGGCAGTTGGTTGCACAGCGCCGATGACGCGATGTACGCGGCCAAGACGCGCGGGCGAGACCAGATCGTCGTCGCGCACGAGGTGTCTCAATTGCTGCAGCAGGCTGGCGCGATGCCGGGCCTCGCGGGGTGAGATTCAGGCCCGGTCGGTTGCTGGATGCGGGTTGAGCGGAGGGGGCCGTCGGGTACGGATCGGAATGCCGGACTCGCGGCCGCGCAGGTGCCCGGTCAGGCCCATTCCGACACGCATCCCGTAGCCGATGCGCTCGGCGTAACCGATCATGAGAGAGGCCGATTGCGCATCCAGTACCTCGTTCGCGGTTTTGCGCCACGACGATAGCCAGCGCTGGAAATGCTCGGCGCCGATCGGCAGCGGCTGGTGCTTCTCGAGCGGGTTGCCCCGGTAGTGGCCACTCCGCAATGCAACCGTTGACCAGAATCAGGGTCTGTTAACGCCATGCCACGTGAGCCGCGTTGCTACCGCAGCAGTTGCCGGACAAGGCGCGCGCCGCGGTGCCATGGTGGTTCCATGGTCAAGGCGCGCACCGCAGTATGGCGACCGCCGCGGAGCAACCCTTCGGGCCGAGGCCCTTTGCCCGCATGGCTGCGTCATCGCTCGTCGATGTATCGACATACATCCTCCTCACTTTTCCTTGCCCTGCGGGCAAAGGACCGCCGGCGCGACCATGTGGCATGGCGTTAACAGACCCTGGGTCATCAGCACCTTGTGTGCGTCCCAGTCATCGATCGGCGGGTTGAACACCGGGCCGAGCAGCGGGTCCACGCGCATCTTGTCGTAGAAATGCTCGACCAGCATCGCGAGCCGCGATTCGTCCAGGCCTGGGGGAATGGCGTTGGGCATGCACGCAGGATCGCGTCGCGCCGTCGGCGCGGCCATGACCTGCATCAATGACGCGCATCAATACCGTGATGGACGCAACGGGGCACAGTAGGTCCGCTTCCGCGCCATGCCACTGCCATGACCCATGTCGTCACCGACAACTGCATCAATTGCAAGTACACCGATTGCGTCGAGGTGTGCCCGGTCGACTGCTTCCACGACGGTCCGAATTTCCTGGTGATCGATCCGGACGAATGCATCGATTGCACCCTGTGCGTGGCCGAGTGCCCTGTCAATGCGATCTTTCCGGAGATGGATGTGCCGGCGGGGCAGGAAAAGTACCTCGGA
>JBOHYV010000415.1:0-2294 GCA_050738135.1 Rhodanobacteraceae bacterium
CGTGCATGCGGCATGGACACGGCTGGACGCGCGGTTCACTGGCGTCAATCAATGCACCGCGGCATGCACCGTCGCCCCCGGCGCGCGCATTCCCGGCGTGCCGCGCAACCACCTGTATGCCAGCTTGCGCTGGCGCGGCGCTGCCGGCTGGCACATCGGGCTCGACGCGCTCGCGGTCGGTGCGGTGGTCGTCGACGATGCCAACAGCGCGCGTGCGCCGGGGTATGCGACGGCCGGTATCGACGCTGGCCGCCTGATCCATCGCGGGGGCGCAACCATCGCTCCGTTCGTGCGCATCGACAACCTGTTGGATCGCCGCTACATCGGTTCGGTGATCGTCAACGACGCCAACGGCCGCTACTTCGAACCGGCGCCGGGTCGCTCGGTGATGGTCGGCGTAAAAATTCGATTCGATGAATAGCCTGCAATGCGCTGAACGCGCGGAACGGATCCGCAAGGAAGTTGCACGGGAGCCTGGATATGACCAAAGCCGATCGCCCGGCCGATCAGAAGCCTCGCGAAGAATCGCAGGAGCCTTATGCCCCGGTGCTGGATGCCGAGGAGCGCCACGAGGTCGAACGCCGCCGCCCGCCGCGGGCCGCCGTCCTGCATGAGGCGGTCGGCGCGATCGGTGAAGAGGAACTGCGGCGCACCGCACCGGCCCTGATGTGGTCGGGACTTGCGGCCGGCCTGTCGATGGGGTTCTCGATGATCGCAAGCGCGGCACTGCTGGCACGCCTGCCGGACATGCCTTTCGCCGAGCTGGTGGGTGCGTTCGGCTACAGCACCGGCTTCGTGATCGTGATCATGGCGCGCCAGCAGTTGTTCACCGAGAACACCTTGACCGTGGTGCTGCCGCTGGTGGCCGCGCCGAGTTGGGGCAAGCTCGCACGAGTGTTGCGATTGTGGGGCATCGTGCTGGTCAGCAATCTGGTGGGCGTGGCGCTGTTCGCACTGGCGGCCGCGAAGTTGCCGCTGTTTCCGCCATCGCTGGACCGGTCGATCATTGCGCTCGGCACTACCCTCATGGGTTATCCGCCCACGGAGATGTTCATCAAGGCGGTGGCCGGCGGCTGGATCATCGCCACGATGGTGTGGCTGATGCCGGCGGCGGAATCCGCGCGGCTGTGGATCATCATCGGGTTGACGTGGTTGATTGCGGCCGCAGGCCTGGTGCACGTGATCGGCTCCGCAGGTGAAGTGTTCTATTTGACGTTCGCGCATCGCCTGCCATGGCCGGAAGTGTTCTGGCACTACCTTGGCCCCGTGCTGGCCGGCAACATCGTGGGCGGCACATTGATCTTCACCTTGATGAGCCACGCCCAGGTGCGCAGCGACACGTAGTGGTCCGCTGCCCGACCGCGACGCGAACGCCCGCGTTTCACGCAGCGTTGACAGTCGGGCAGGTTGCGACACGTTCAGCCGCGCGAACCGATAATTCATCTGGATAAACGAAGGGAGCAATACCGTGAAAAGGAAATCGCTGTGGATGGCCCTGATGCTGGTGCCGCTGGGGTTGGCAGGAATGGCGGGCGCGCCGAACGCACGCGCGGCGGACACCATGAAATGCACGATGGACTTCACGCTCTCGGGCTGGTCGGTCATCTACCGGACCGCGAACGGCCATGGCACGGTGACGTGCCCGAATGGCCAGTCGATGGACATCAAGATCAGCGCCAAGGGCGGCGGATTGTCGGTCGGGAAATACAAGCTCGTTGACGGACACGGCCATTTCAGCGGCGTGACGAATATCGACGACATACTGGGCAGCTACGCCACGGCCACCGCACACGCCGGTGTGGTCAACTCCACCCGTGCCGCGGCGATGACCAAGGGCAACGTGTCGCTGGCGCTGACCGGCCAAGGCAAGGGCTGGGACATCGGCGCCGGCTTCGCAAGCTTCTCGATCCAGAAAGCGAAGTAATCGATCCTGCATCCGCAATAGTCGGACGCGGCAGGTGCCGCATCCGATGAGCCGGGGCGTCGTGCGGAGCCGGACCTGTCTCTGCACGGCGCCCGTCGGGCAGGTTCGGGCAACCGGAACGGAGGACATGTTGCGGAGGGCGCTGCACCGATGGCTGTCCCGCAACGTTGAAGGTCCGCTGGAAGACCTGGTCGGCGGCCGCGCACGGCTGCACATCATCCTCATGCTGGCTTGCATCCTCGCGCTCGACGCGGCCGACAAGGCCACGCTCGGCGCGGTCGCGGCGCAATTGAAACCGGCACTGCACATCGACAATGTCGAAGTCGGGTTGCTGGTGACGGTGACCGTGGCGTCGAGCGCGCTGCTGACG
>JBOHYV010000416.1:0-2276 GCA_050738135.1 Rhodanobacteraceae bacterium
GCGGCGACGTGGGCTTTGGCAAGACCGAGGTCGCGCTGCGGGCCGCGGTCGCAGTGGCGAGCGCCGGCAAGCAGGTCGCGGTGCTGGTGCCAACCACCCTGCTCGCCCAGCAGCACTTCGACAGCTTTCGGGACCGGCTCGCGGACTTCCCGGTCCGGGTGGAATTGCTCTCACGGTTCCGCGCGAAAAAGGAGGCTGGCGAGGCCCTGCAGCGGCTCGCCGAAGGCAAGCTCGACATCGTGATCGGTACCCACAAGCTGTTGCAGCCTGACGTGAAGTTCAAGGACCTCGGGCTCGTGATCGTGGATGAGGAACACCGCTTCGGCGTCCGCCACAAGGAACAGTTGAAGAAGCTGCGCGCCGAAGTGGACCTGCTGACCCTGACCGCCACCCCCATCCCGCGCACCCTCAACATGGCGATGAGCGGCATGCGCGACCTTTCGATCATCGCGACCCCGCCGGCGGCGCGCATGGCGATCAAGACACTGGTCGCACAATACGAACCCGCGCTCATTCGCGAAGCCTTCCAGCGCGAACTCGCGCGCGGCGGCCAGGTGTATTTCCTGCACAACAGCATCGACACCATCCAGCGCACCGCGCGTGAACTCGCCGCACTGGTCCCCGATGCACGGATCCGGATCGCACATGGCCAGATGTCGGCGCACGATCTGGAACAGGCGATGCTGGATTTCCATCGCCAGCGCTTCAACGTGCTGGTGTGCACCACCATCATCGAATCCGGCATCGACGTGCCGACCGCGAATACCATCGTGATCGATCGTGCCGACCGTTTCGGCCTTGCGCAGTTGCACCAGTTGCGCGGACGCGTCGGCCGCTCGCACCACCGCGCCTACGCGTACCTGATCGTGCCCGACAAGAAGGCGATGACCGCCGACGCGGCAAAGCGCCTGGCCGCACTGGAATCGCTGGAGGAACTCGGCGCCGGCTTCACGCTGGCCACGCACGACATGGAGATCCGCGGCGCAGGTGAACTCCTGGGTGAAGCGCAGTCCGGCCAGATCGAGGCGATCGGTTTCGCCTTGTACAACGAATTGCTGGGGCGCGCGGTACATGCGCTGCGTTCCGGCAAGGTGCCGGACTTCGACCTGGGCGGCGACGGCGGCAGCGAGATCGAACTGCACCTGGCCGCGCTGATACCCGACGACTACCTGCCCGACGTGCACGCGCGCCTGACCCTGTACAAGCGCATCGCAAGCGCCGATTCCGACGAAGCCCTGCGCGACCTGCAGGTCGAGATGGTCGACCGCTTCGGACTGCTGCCGCAAGCGGCGAAGAACCTGTTCGCAATCGCCGAACTGAAGCTGCGTGCTTCCGCACTGGGCATCGCCAAGTTCGACCTTGGCGCGGCCGGGGGCCGCATCACTTTCCGCGAAAAGCCCGATGTCGACCCGGCCACCGTCATCCGCTTGATCCAGCAGCAGCCGCGCAAATACCAGCTGGACGGGCAGGACAAGCTGCGCATCAAGCTGGAACTGCCCGAGCCCGCCGAGCGCTTGCGTACCGCCGGCGCGTTGCTGGAAGCACTGTCGGCACGCAGCAAAGCGGCGTGGCCCACCCCGCGACGACGCGCCGGTTTGTTGAACGGCGCCTGATCGTGGACGCGCCCGCGATGAAATCCTGGCGAACCGCGCACGCAATGCGCGGTCCAATGCCGTTGTCAGTGATAACTGCCAAGGGCAAAGGAGCTTCCATGAGCACGCTTTCGCGTAACCTCTCAGGCGCGACCGCAGCGGTACTGCTCGGTATGGCAATGGCTGCGATGGCGCAGCCGGCGCAGCGGCAAATTTCGCCGCCATCGCAGCAGCCGGCCGCCGGCAACCCGCAATCGACGGCCCATTCGACGCAGTTCGAGCAGGGCACGGAATCCAGCGTGACTTTCCCGATGCAGAGCGGCGACGGCACCGTCACCGTGCATGCGGGGATGCCCGCCGAGGTCAGGCAATACGGCACGCCGCCGGCGTTCGCCACCCTCGACACGAATCACGATGGCCGCCTCAGCGAGACCGAAGCACAGGCCTACCCGCCTCTCGACAGCGGCTTCCTCTACGCCAGCGGCGGCGGCACGTCCATCAGCCGCACGCAGTATGCGAACTGGATAAAGAACGCGCATTGACGGGCTGGCCGCCGCGCGCCGCACGCCCGCACTTGCGCGGCCGCGCGATGTTTGGGCATGATGGACAACTCCTTCGCACCGGCCACCCACATGCCCGAATCCAGGCGCGCGGAAGCGGCGTCGATCGCGATCGCGCAGGCTA
>JBOHYV010000417.1:0-2269 GCA_050738135.1 Rhodanobacteraceae bacterium
CCGAGCATCGACGCCGCAACGTCGTTGCGCAACACGTGTGCGCCCAGCGCGCCCAGCAGCACGGCGCTCGCGCCTGCACAAGCCGCAGCCACCGCGGGCCAGCGCAGGCGATCGGACACTTTTTCGGTGACGGGCTTCATCGCCATTCCCTTCCCGCGCGTCGCCTGCGCATGCGCCACAAGCCGTAAATCAATCCGGCCAGCGCAACCAGGATCGGAATCAGCAGGATATCGATGAACTTCAGCATCATCGACAAGCGCTCGATGTCGGCATCGAGGCTGCGTTGCACCGCACGCAATTCACCGCGGATCTCCAGCTTGCGTTGCATGAACTGCTTGACCGCTGCCTTCTGGGCGGCCTGGCTGCCGCCGTGCCCGACCTGTTTCAACGCCGCGATGTGGTGCTCGGTATCGCTCAACTGGGCCTGCAACTCCAGCTGCTTGGCTTTGAACTTCTCGTCCGCCTGACGGCGAAGTGCGGCCACCCGGGTGAATTTGCGATCGGCGACGGCGCGACCGCGGATCGCAATCAGATCGGATGGGCCGGCGAGATCGTCGATGGCATTGACGAAGAAATCGCCGTTGTTGGCAAACGGGCTCATCAGGTTTTGACCGGCTGACGAACCGGGTTGCACCCACAATCGATCCGACAGCAGGTCGGTGTCGCCCACCAGTATCACCCCCGGTTTGCGCGCGGACGGCTGGCCGGGCGCGTGGCCAGGAAAGGCGTCGGGCAGCGCTCCCTCCAACCGCACCGCAATGGCATAGTGCTGTCCGTCGGATTGGTAGCCCTTGTACAACATCGCCGGATCCATCGCGGCACGGACCCGCTCCGTCGGAACGGACATTGCCTCGGTGGTGCTCTGCATCAACGGATCGAGCCGGATGGACGCGCGTGGCAACAGCCGGAAATACCCGGCTGACGAAACATCGATCAGGCTGAGCAACGCGGTGACCGGGTCACGGCGATTGAATTCGTCTTCGGTCAGACCCAATACGGCCGGATCGCGCTCGGCGGCGCCCGTGACCGGCGATTGCACGGTCAATGCGCGCGAGCGATCCAGCAACACGCGCCTGGTGTCGAATGCGACGCCCCATGCACGGAACAACACCGGTAAACCGGAAGACGCCCCGCCTGCCACCTCGGATTCCGGATCCACGAAC
Source organism: Rhodanobacteraceae bacterium (assembly GCA_050738135.1). Taxonomy (GTDB): domain Bacteria; phylum Pseudomonadota; class Gammaproteobacteria; order Xanthomonadales; family Rhodanobacteraceae; genus 66-474. The sequence goes on from JBOHYV010000417.1 coordinate 1,164, forward strand.
GCCAGCAGATGCCCGCCGTGTTGCACGTAGCGGTTGACCGCCTTCACGTCGGCGACGGAAAGTCCTGTCGGCTGGACCAGTACCAGCACGTCGGTGTCGCTTTCCACTGACGCCAGCGAGGCCGCGTCCAGCCGCTGCACGTCGAACAGCTGTCTGGCCTGTTGCAGGGTCGTCCACGCGGGCGTGGTGTTGCCGTCGGCATCGTTGCCGCCCCAGATCGGCAAGCCGCTGTAGATGGCCACGCGCGGTTTCGCCGGCACACTCAGCGCGTACAGCAATTTCGCGACGTCGTACTCGAGAAAACGCTCCTTGGCCAGCAGGAAAAAAGGAATGGCCGCGCTGCGCCCGTTGCCGGCGTTGCGACCGACCAGGCCGAAAAAGATCGTCTCGCCGGTGCCCTCGGCGCGCACCGATGTCAGGCCTGCTGCAGTTGCGCGATCCTCGTCTTCGGAAAACGGCTGCGGGTCGATTCGGGTCAGGTGCACGCGTCCGTGCGAATGCCTGACGACTTCCTCCAGCATGTTCACCACACGCTGGTGGTAGGCGCGCAGCTGCGGCAGGCTGTGGCTTGCATGGTCGGAGAAATAAAGCGTCAGGTCCAGCGGCTGCTGCAGCCGGTCCAGAATGTCGAGCGTGCCGGGCGAAAGCGTGTAGATGTGGTCGCGGGTCAGGTCCACGCGTGCCGCGCCCAGCCAGCGCGATGCACCCAATACCAGCAATACATACAGCACCGCCAGAACCGGCAGCGCCAGCCATAATCGCCGGAACAGGCGAAGCACGCTCATCCGCCGCGCCTCGCGTCAAGGACCACGGCATTGGCGAGCAGCCAGAACACGATCGTCAGGACAAAATAGGCGACGTCGCCGAGATCGAGCACGCCGCGCGATATCGCGCGGAAATGCGTCAGCAGGCTCAGGTCGGCCAGCGCGTCCGCCACGCGGTCGGAACCCAGCGCCAGCAGCGGTTGCTGCACCAGCGAATCACCCGCCAGCAGGAACACGAAGCACACCGCGAGCGCGAGAATGAAGGCGATGACCTGGCTGCGCGTGAGCACCGACAGGCATTCGCTGATCGCGAGAAACGCGCCAGCCATCAGGAAGCTGCCG
>JBOHYV010000418.1:0-2269 GCA_050738135.1 Rhodanobacteraceae bacterium
CCCGCCAACTGGGAAATGGCGGGTCTGATCCACGCCGCGCTCCCCTCGGCGAAAATCCTCCATCTCGTGCGTGATCCCATGGACAACTGTTTTTCCAACTGGCGTGCCTTTTTTGGCGACGCCTACGGATACAGTTACGACATGGCGGCCTTGGGTGCCTATCACCTGGCCTACCGGCGGATGATGGCGCGCTGGCGCGAATCCATGCCGGGCGCGATCCTCGATGTTCCGTATGCCGATCTGATCGACGATCCCGAGGCGGCGATGCGCAAGGTGCTCGACCACTGCGATCTCGCGTGGGAGCCGGGTTGCGTCGAATTGACCCGCAATGCCGCGCCGGTGGCGACCCTGAATGCCGCCCAGGTGCGCGGACCCTTGCATGCCCGCGCGGCCGGGTTGTGGCAAAGGTATGCTGACCACGTGGGACCGCTGCGTTCAGCACTGGATGCGGGAGCGCGGAGCCGGGGAGGTACGAAGTAACACGCGATCGCGAGCGGATCGCTCCTCGGAATCCGCACGGCGTGCCGCAGCCTCGCGGCACCAGACAATGTGTCAAATCCGTGGTTCGGCGCGACGCGCCCGCGCAGGTGCCGGCTGCCGACGTGTAGGCGGACTTTCGTCACAGCGCGGCCCGCAGTAACATAAAAGGTCTGGCCTGTTGTACAGGCCTGACCGCCGCGTTCAGCACCCGCGGATCGGGTTTACCCAGAAGGAATTCCCCATGCGAAAGCTTGTTGTTGCGCCAGTGTTCGTTGCCGCCCTGCTGCTGGCCGGGTGCGGGACGTCCAGTCAGTCGGGTGGTTCGTCGGCCGCCGCTTCTTCACCGTCTTCTGCCGCCGAGACCCCCGCGTCAGCCGCGACCGCGGTGACGGGCACGGTTACCGTCCCGAATCCCCCCACCCCCGTCACGTCGCAGGCGAAGCTGGAATTGTCGCTGGTGGATGTCACCAAGCAGCCCGGCATCACGGTGAACAAGCAGGACTTCAATCCACCGACGTTCCCGCAGACTTTCCGCATCCCTTTCTCGGCATCGGCCATCCACCCGAATGATCTGTATGTGCTGCAGGCGACCATGCAGGACAGCGGGCGCACTTATTCCACCAAGCTGCAGCAACCGGTGCTGACCCATGGGCAACCCGCCCACGTCGACCTGGCTCTGGCCGCCGAGCCGACGCCGCCGGAAAAAATGCTGGATGCCTTCCAGCAAGCCAAACGCCAGACCGGCGGAATGAAGGTGAAGTCCGGTACCGCCAGCAAGATCGGTGAATCGCGCAGCTGGCAGGTGTTCAGTGACATCCATGGCGTCGAATTCATCATCGAGCAGATCGACCAGGCCGACAAGGGCTTCATCAAAACCGAGTATGCCTACCGCAACAGCCTGCCTTGGGTAGTCGTGCGGGAACAGATGCCCAAGCCGAACGCGCCTGCCACTTCGACCCAGAAAGTCGGGTGGAACGACAGTGGCGTGCTGGTGGTGAATCAGCAGATCAGCGACGGCAAGACCGGCAAACTTTCCGATGCCGAAACGAAAAAGCTGCACGACCAAGCCGAGGCGCAATACAAGAAGTTCGCGAAACAACACTGAGCATCGTTCTGCAATGACGAGGCCGCGCGTCATGCGACGCGCGGCCTTTTCGTTGGGAAACGCCGGCGTGGTTCAGAACCGGAATTTCGCGCCGATGTTCAGGCTGTTCACGTGCTGGCTCGAATCCGAGAAGCGGCCGTCGTAGCCGATCCAGCCGGAAAGGCGCGGGGTGAAGTCGGCGGCGAGGCCCACACCCGCGCTGCCCCAGTCCGCGTCCGGTGCGAAGCCCGGCAACGCGAACGTCCCGGGCATGCTCACCAGACCCGCGGTGACGTCGCGCGCGTTCGCATCGTTGTCGTGGTTCCACGCCACCCGCGCGTAGGGGTGGAGCAGCATCGCGCCTGCCTGCAGGTTCGCCGTCAGCTGCCAACCCAGCGTACCGACCATTGCATGGCGGCTCTGCCGGCCAAATGTCATGGCCGTGGCATCACCACCGTTTTCGCTGTAGCTGTCGACCTGGATGTGCTGCCAGGTGAGATCGGCATACGGACCGGTGCGCCAGCTGCCAAGATCGACCCACCAGCCTCCGGTCAAGGCGAACGCAACGTGCGAGCCGGAAGTGGTGCCTTCTTCGTGACGCAGCGCGGGACCGATCGGAATGTTGCGGTGAACGTCATCGTAACCCAGGTGCCCGAAGCTGCCGATCGCGCCGAAATACGCCTGCTCGAAACCCCACATCGCGTA
>JBOHYV010000419.1:0-2245 GCA_050738135.1 Rhodanobacteraceae bacterium
GCGTGGGCAATCAGCGTGGTCTGCTCGGCGGGCTTGGCGATGACCGCATTGCCGGCCACCAGCGCGGCCGCGACCTGGCCGGTGAAAATCGCGAGCGGGAAATTCCACGGGCTGATGCACACGAACGTGCCGCGGCCATGCAGCGACAACTCGTTGGTTTCGCCGGTCGGACCGGGCAGCTCTTGGGGCTGGCCGAACAGGCGGCGCGCCATGCTGGCGTAATAGCGCAGGAAGTCGGCGGCCTCGCGCACTTCGGCGATCGAGGCGGAAAGGGTTTTGCCGGCCTCGCGCACGCACATCGAGATGAATTCGCCACGGCGCGCTTCCAGTTGGTCGGCGGCGTACTCGAGGATGGCGGCGCGGCTTGCCGCCGGCAGGCGGTCCCACGCCGGCTGCGCCGTCGCGGCGTTGGCCAGCGCCTTGTCGACGGTCGCGGCGTCGGCGCCTTGCCAGGTGCCGATTTCACGGCGGCGGTCGGCCGGATTGGTGACCGTCACGCGTTCGCCCGCGGGCTGCGCACCCGGCACCAGCGGTGCGGCCTGCCACGGGCCGGGGTGCTGATTGATGGCCTCGGCGAGTGCCGCGAGTTCGTTGTCGCTGGACAGATTGACGCCCATGGAATTTTTCCTCAACCCTGCGTAGAGATCGATGGGAAGCGGGATGCGCGGGTGCGACTTGGAGACGTAGGCGCGTACCACTTCGCAGGGGTCGCCCACCAATTGTTTCATCGGCAGGAATTCATCGACCACATGATTGATGAAGCTGGTGTTGGCGCCGTTCTCCAGCAGCCGGCGCACCAGGTAGGGAAGCAGATCCTTGTGGCTGCCGACCGGCGCATACACGCGGCACGGGATGCCGAGGTGCGCCTTGCCGATGATCTCGGCGTAGAGTTCCGCGCCCATGCCGTGCAGGCGCTGGTATTCGAACGGCCGGCCCTGCGCCAGGTGGTGGATCGCGGCGATGGTGTGGGCGTTGTGGGTGGCGAACTGCGGATAGATCAGGTCGGCGCCCGCGTCGAACATGGCTCGGGCGCAGGCGAGATAAGACACGTCGGTATTGGGCTTGCGGGTGTAGACGGGATAACCGGCCAGGCCCTGCTCCTGCGCCAGCTTGATCTCGGCATCCCAGTAAGCGCCCTTGACCAGCCGCACGCACCAGCGGCGGCCGGAGGCGCGGGCGGTTTCGGCCAGCCAGTCGATCACGAACGGCGCGCGCTTCTGGTACGCCTGCACGGCCAAGCCAAAGCCATTCCAGCCTTCGAGCGAGGGATGGGTGAATACCGATTCGAGCACATCCAGCGACAATTCCAGGCGTCCCGCCTCCTCGGCGTCGATCGTCAGGGCGATGCCGCGTGCCATCGCCTGTTGTGCGAGGTCCAGCACGCGCGGCGCCAACTCGTCGAGCACACGTCGGCGCTTGGCCACTTCGTAACGCGGATGCAGCGCCGAGAGCTTCACCGACACCGATGGCGCTTCCAGCACGTCACCGGCCCTGGGGTGCTTGCCCAGCGCATCGATCGCGCTGCTGTAGGCCTTGAGGTACAGGTCGGCGGCGTCCTGCGTCAACGCCGCCTCGCCCAGCATGTCGAACGAGTAACGATAGGCGGCGTTGCTGTTGCGTTGCGCGCGCGCGAGCGCCGATTTGATGTCGCGCCCCATGATGAATTGCTGGCCCATGATGCGCATGGCCTGGCGCGTGGCCAGACGCACCACCGGTTCGCCGGCACGATTGACCAGGCGGCGCAAGGCGGCCTGGTAGTCGCGACGGGTGGCGGCCGGCAGGTTGACCAGCTTGCCGGTCAACATCAGGCCCCAGGTGGAGGCGTTGACCAGCACCGATTTGCTGGTCCCGAGGTGCTTCTTCCAGTCGGCTTCACCGAGCTTGTCGCGGATCAACCGATCTGCGGTGTCGCTGTCCGGGATGCGCAGCAGCGCCTCGGCGATGCACATCAACAGGATGCCTTCGCTGCTCGACAGGTCGTACTGCTGCATGAAGGCGGCGATCGCGCTGCGCTGGTCCTGCTTGGCGCGCACCCGCGTGACCAGATCGGCGGCCTCGGCCTCGACCCTGGCGCGCTCGTCGGCAGGAAACTCCACTTGTTCGAGCAGTGCGTTGACCGCACGGGTTTCGTCGCGCAGCCACGCGGCGGTGATGCGCGCACGTGCCAAGCCCTGGGCTGCGGGCAGTTCGGGAGAGAGGATTTCGCCCATCTAGCGCCTGTCAACGCCACGCCAGGTGAGCCGCG
>JBOHYV010000420.1:0-2226 GCA_050738135.1 Rhodanobacteraceae bacterium
GACGGCCGAAAGGTCCAGCCCCTTTTCGGCCCTTGCGTTGTAAGCCTTTTCATAGGCTTGTGCACTTTCCTTCAACTTCTTTGCGGCCGCATCCAGCGGCGCGAAATCGATCTTCGGGACATCCGATAGCCGCGCCGGCGGAGCCACTGGGTGCGACGGATCGGACGCAAGCTTGTAATCGCCCGCGGCCAGCAACTTGTGCTGTTGTTCCGCCGCCTTCCGCTCGTTCTCGACTTCCTTGTGCATCTGCTTGACGTATCGATCGAGCGTGTTGCTGAAGTCACTGAAGCGCATAGGCAACACTTCGGCATCGGCCGTGCGCATCACGATGTGACCGGCGACCTCGGCCAGCGCGACCTCGTAGTCGAAGGTCGGATCACCGAAGCGGATGAAATGATCGAACGAGTCGTAGCGCGAGTGATACACGCCACCCTGATTCGCTTCGCCGCCGAAACCGAGATCCAGCGTCGCAATGCCGAGATGTTGAAGGAACGCGCTGTAGTCGGAGCCCGACCCCAGCGGCGAAATCGGAATGTCGCCGCCCTTCGCGATCTTCTTCGACATCGGGCTTCCATGGCCCTTGCTCGCGTCCACGTTCCTGCGCGCGCGCTGGCGCTGCTGCACGCTCACCTTCGTCTCCGGATCGGTGACTCCGGCTGCAACCTGATTGACCAGATGCTGCAACGAATGGCTGCCGCCCGCGAACAGGAAGCCGCGACCGTTGGTGTCGGAGTTCACGTACACAACCGCCTTCTGTTGCAATTCCTTCGCATGGGTTTCCGCCCATTCGGTGGAGCCGAGCAGGCCCGGCTCTTCGCCATCCCAACTCGCATAAACAATCGTGCGCCGTGGCCGCCAGCCCTGCTTGTAGAGGGAACCCATGGCCTTGGCCTCGCCCAGCATCGCGACGGTGCCCGCCAGCGGATCGAACGCGCCGAACACCCAGCCATCGTGGTGATTGCCGCGCAGTACCCACTGCCCGGCATCACTGGAACCCGGCAGCTTGGCGATCACGTCGTAGATGGGTTTCAAATCCCAGTTCGACTTCACGAGCATGTGCACCCTGGCCGGGCCCGCGCCGACGTGGTAGGTGAATGGCAGCGCGCCGCGCCAGCTTTCCGGCGCCACCGGACCGCCCATGGCCTTCAATAGCGGGGCGGCGTCGGCGTAGGAAATCGGCAGCACCGGAATCTTCAGGAGGGTTTTCGCATCCTTGATCGGGATGTGTTTGGCGCCCGGCACCGACCCGTACCCCGGCGTGGTGGGATCGCCGGGATGCAACTGCATTTTCATCACCGAACCGCGTTGCACACCCTCGGGCGGACGCGTGGCGCCCTTTGGATACGGGTCACCGTTGAAATAACCATCGTTGCGTGGATCGGAGTAGATCAGGCAACCGATCGCGCCATGTTCGTAGGCAAGCTCCGGCTTCAGGCCGCGCCAGCCGCCGCCGTAACGGACAATCACGATCTTGCCCTTGACGCTGACGCCGAGCCGCTTGAGCTCCTTGTAGTCGTCGGGCATGCCGTAGTTGACATACACCAGTTCGCCGGTGACATCGCCATCGGCGCCATAGACGTTGTAGGGCGGCAGCGCACCGGACAGCGACGAGGTGCGATCACCCTTGAGCGGGGGCTCGTGAAGTTGCGCCTTGAAGTGCGTTGGTGCGACCAGTTCCACCAGCTCCTGCTTCGGCGTCGGATACAGCACGTCGAATTTCTCGATTTGCGCGTTCCAGCCCCATTTCCTGAATTGCGCCAACATCCATTCGGCATTGGCCTTGTCGTGCGGCGAGCCGACCTGGTTGGGCTCGGACGACAAACGCTTCAGCCAGCCGCGCATCTCGCCGGCGCTCAACATCGCATCGAAGCGCTGCTCGAAAGTTCGTTCGTGCGTTGCTCCGCCCGCCGTGAAGCCAAGCATGCCGCTGCCGGTGGACGGCGTCCGTGCAGGTGGCGTCGCCGCACCGGCCACGCAGGTCAACGACAAACACGCCAACGCCACCCCGTACTTGCGCAAGCACACACTCTTCATGGCAAACCCCTCAGGTTGATGACCGTTCCGCAAGTTGTCCGACGGTGCCCCACCGGGAACGAATCCCTCTTTGTACGCCGCTTCGCGCGGCCGCGCATGGGGCATTGGTCACACGCGCCGGATCATGCGCCCCACACCGGATTGGCGCGCTGCATGGCGCCTTGCTAAGGTTACCATCCAGCGCGCCACGAC
>JBOHYV010000421.1:0-2217 GCA_050738135.1 Rhodanobacteraceae bacterium
GGCCCTCGGCAGGGCCGGCCTGCGCGAGCCGCTGTTCGAGGCCCTCGTTAGCCTGCTTGCCGATCCACGATTCCAGCGTGTGGTTTTCGGGGACGGGAAACGCGGGCAGGTAGTACTTGCCGAACGAGAACTCGAGGTTGCAGCGTTTGGAAAGCTCGACCGTGTTGTCGAGTACCTCGGGAAGATCGGCGAACAACTCCGCCATGTCGTCGGCGGACTTCAGCCATTGCTCGGTGGAGTAGTCGTGCGGGCGCCGCGGATCGGAAAGCTGGTAGCCCTGCTGAATACACACACGCGCCTCGTGTGCCTCGAAATCATCGGCGTCGAGGAAGCGCACATCATTGGTCGCGACCACCGGCAGATCCAGGCGTGCGGCGAGATGCAACGCCTGCGCGTTGAACGTGGCCTCGCCCTCGCGTTGGATGCGGCAGATTTCGACATACAAACCGTCACCAAAGTGGCGGCGCAAGGCATACAGGCTGTCGCGGGCGTCGCGTTCCCGCTGCGCCGCCAGCAGGCGTCCGCACGCGCCGTCGCGACCCGCTATGGCGAGCAGCCCGCCCACCGCATCCTCGAGCCAGTCCGGCTGCAACTGTGCGCGTCCGGCGTGCTGGCCTTCCAGCCAACCACGCGAGACCAGGCGAGTCAGGTTGAGGTAGCCCGCATGGTCGCCGCACAACAGGGTCAGCCGGTCGGGGCGAGTGGCGTCTTCCGGGTTCGTGATCCACACGTCGCAGCCGATGATCGGCTTGATGCCGGCCTTCTCCGCGGCGCGATAGAACTTCACCTGGGCAAACAAATTGGAATCGTCCGTCAGTGCCAGTGCCGGCAGGCCCAGCTCCAGCGCCCGACTGACGAGATTGGCGTGCTTCGCCTTGGCCGGGTCGCCGTACTCGGGCTTCTCCGGAATGCGGATGGTGGAGTCGCGCAACGAATATTCGCTGTGCGTGCGCAGGTGGACGTAGCGGATCGGCATGAGGGACGTCGTGATATCCGTGCAAGCGTATTGCCGCGCGGAGGGGGCGGCAAGCCTGACCACTCCGGCAAGCGTTCGTTGCAAGGCTGAATCAATCGCCGAAACCCGGGTTTCAGCGTGGAAAGTTGTGGATATTGCGCGCTGGAAACGGCAAGGGCCGGATTCCGCGCCTGACGACAGCTGCCGGCGGCGAAATCCACCCGCCGGGAAGCGCGGACCCTCACATCAGAATCCGCAAGCCCCGCACCTGCTCGAAGTCGCGATCGTGGGTGACCAGCGCGTCCGCGTTGATCGACAGGGCGCTGGCAAGCTGGATTGCATCAGGTAATTTCAGGCGATAGGTCGCGCGCAAACGCGCCGCGTGTTCGGCAATGTCGCTGTCGAAATCGACCATCCGCCAAGTCTCCAGCGTGGCGCGATAGCGCCGGGCCAGCGCTTCCTCACCCGCGGCCAGCGGGCCTGTCATGACTTCGGCGAGGGTGACCGTGGTCACTGCAAGCGCGATCCCGCCCCGCGCATGGCGTTCGAACAAGGGTGCAAAGCGCGCCGCCAACCGGGAGTGCCCCTCCAGCACGTAGATGATGGGCGCGCTGTCGACCAGCACCAGCGCGCCTTCCGGCAGGGCAGCCGCGTCTAGCGCTTCCATTCGTCGCGCAACCGGGTGACGGTGCGCGCGCTGCGCGCTCCCCACAGGCCGTGGCCGGTTCCGGCCAGTGTCGTCAGCGGTGCGGGCCGAGCGGCCTTGGCCATTGCAGGCGGAACCACGACCGCGACGGGGCGGCCATGGCGGGTGATCAGCGTGCTGTGTCCGGCTGCCGCAGCGGCGAGGATCGCCGGCAGTTCTTGCCGCGCCTGTTCGGCGCCTTTGCGATTACGCGAGGATGTCGTCTTCATGGATAAACTGTACTGACCGTACGGGTCGAGGTCAAGCAGTGGCGGCGGCCTTCCACCCGGCGATCGCAAGCAGGCCGATCGCCATCCATGCGCCACCCGATTGCAATTGCGCGCGTGCTGCATGCTGGCGCTTACTTCATCGCGCTGACCCCCAACGCCCGAGCGAACCTGCCACCGGAGCGCGAAGCGCAGAGGGGATTTTAACCGCGCCAGCGGTTAAATCGGTCAGGTTGAGCGACATGTTGGGACTCGAAAGACTAAATTCGGCACGACTTTCGACCAGCTAAATCTTCGCGTAAACCCACGATTTCCCATGCCCGTCAAAGGCGTACACAACGAACGGTTCT
>JBOHYV010000422.1:0-2204 GCA_050738135.1 Rhodanobacteraceae bacterium
GTCCTTGCCGGATTCGATCCGGCCCAGCAACAGTGCGACTTGCATCGCGAGATGAAATGCCGCTTCGAATTCCGCTTGCATGCCTGCCAGCGCATCGGCGAACAGTGGTTGTTCGACCAGCGGTTTGCCGAACGCGTTGCGGCGACGCGCATAATCGCGGGTCAGCGCAAGGCAGCGTGCCATCGTCGAGAGCGAACCAAACGCATTCCACAACCGCGTCACCTGCAATACCGGCGCGATTGCGCGTACCCCGTGCCCGGTATCGCCGACCAGTTCCGCACGCGAGGCGTGCAGGTGGATCTCCGCGGTCGGCAATTCGCGCGTACCGAGTTTGTCCTTCAACCGGTCGATCGTGATCCCGTTCCACGATCCGTCCGGATTGCGGGTTTCGATACAAAACAACGCCAGTCCATCGGCGCCGGAAGGGTTCCCGACCGGCCGGGCCAGCGCCAACGCGACTTCCGCGTTGATCGCGGAGGTGAACCATTTACGTCCACTCAACCGCCACGTGCCGTCGACTTCACGGTGCGCGGTGGTTTCACCGTTGCCGACGTCGGAGCCGCCGGCGTTTTCCGTCATCCACTGGCCGCTGATCCAGAGCGTCGCGGGCTCGCGGCTCAACAGATGCGGCAAGATGCGATCGCGCAATGACACGTTCGCTGCATCGCGCAGCGCCGTGGCGACCCCGTCCGTCATCGCCAGCGGGCACGAATAGAACGCGCTGGCCGCGTGGTACAGGTACACCTTGGCAAACTGCTGTGCGCGCGCCAGTTCGCCCAGTGAGCGGTCGTGACCATCCGCAACCAGTCCGTACTTCGCCGCGATGCCGGGACCTTCGCGCCAAGTTTCGGTCAGTTCGATCCGATCGACGCGCTGGCCCCACACATTCCAGCGGGTGAGGACAGGTTCCGCCGGCGTGGTGGTCGTCTGCCGCGCGTAGGTGCGGCACGCATATTCGGCCAGCGCGATGAAATCGGATTCGGACGCGCGGCGCTGCGCTTCCGGCATGCTCCGCTCCAGCCACGAACGCAACACACGGTCGTCGCGGTAAGGGTCGGCAAGCTGCGGGGCGGGTTGGACAAAGCTCATCACGACGGGAGCTTACTCCCGGGGGCGCGTCGCCGCTTCGGCATCCGCGCACACGCCAGGACCACGATCACCGCAAGCAGCAGTTCGACCCACGCCAGCACCCGCGTGCGCGGCGCGGCCCACGCATCCGCCACGCCGTGGCAGAAATAGAACAGGCTGATCATGCCGGCCAGCAGCAGGGCGCGCGAAGGGGCGCGCCAATAGAGCAGTGGAATTGCGAGCGGCAGCAAACCGATGATCAGTGCGGCTGCAATCGGCATGCGTTCGGGCGGCAACAGCCACGCGTGCCACACGATCTGCAGCAGCGCCAGCGAGCCCCAGGCGACCAGGCCCAGGCGTCGTTGCAATGCGGTGTTCATGGCTTCTCCGCAAGGCGCTTCGCTATTCCGGCGACGCGTCGCCCGAGCGCACGGGCCAGCGAACGTTCGTCGTCGCTGATCGGCCTGTCGCGTTCGATTCCCGTTACATGGCTGGCGCCGTAGGGCGTGCCACCGCTCGTGGTGGCGTTGAGCGCCGGCTCGGTGAATGGAATGCCGACAATCAGCATGCCGTGGTGCAACAGCGGAATCATCATCGACAGCAGGGTCGATTCCTGACCGCCGTGCATGGTGGCGGTGGAGGTGAAGACCGCGCACGGCTTGCCGACCAGTGCACCGGATACCCATTCCGCGAGCGTGGAATCCAGAAAATGCTTCAGCGGCGCCGCCATGTTGCCGAAGCGGGTCGGACTGCCCAGGATCAGCCCCGCACAGTCGTGCAGGTCCTGCAATGCCACGTAGGGCGCACCTTCGTCGGGCACTGGCGCTTGCGCAGTTCGCGTGACTGCTGCGACCGGTGGTACCTGACGCAGGCGTGCACGCACGCCCTCGATTTCCTCGACGCCGCGCGCGATCAAGCGTGCGAGTTGCGCGATGTTGCCGCTGCGACTGTAGTAGAGGATCAGGATGTCCATGGCTGGCAATGGCGCCCTTCGAGTGGTGCTGCGGATGCGGCCATGAACATGGATTCAACTTGCCGATACGATCGGGAACGTACGCGTGGTGCGGCGTTTCCTTTGGCCCGCGGTTGCACTAGCCTCTTCGACATGAGCCGATCGACCGCCCTGCAACAGATAT
>JBOHYV010000423.1:0-2191 GCA_050738135.1 Rhodanobacteraceae bacterium
CCCGGTGACTGCCGCAGCGCTTAAGCTCGTCCGGTCCCCGGTCCCTGGTCCCGCTTCACGCCCGATACGCGACCGCCTTCATTATCGCCGATGCGCCGCGCATCAGCGTCGGGATCGGTCGTGGAAGGCTGGCGCCACCCCGGGCCAAGGCGTTGTCGGCGTGCCGGGCTTCGTCGGCCTGCATGGTTTCGAGGATCGCGCGTGAGCGTGCATCGGCCTCGGGAAGGCGTCCCAGATGGTCGCCGAGGTGGGCTTCGACCTGACGCTCGGTTTCGACCACGAATCCGAGGCTCCAGCGATCACCGGCCAATGCGGCCAGCGAACCGATCGCGAAGCTGCCCGCGTACCACAGCGGGTTGAACAGGCTGGGATGGTCGTCGAGTTCGCGCAGGCGCGTGGCGCACCACGCGAGGTGATCGGTTTCCTCGGCAGCGGCAGTTTCCAGGTGCGTGCGTGTTGCGTCATCGCGCGCGAGCGCGGCCTGGCCGTCGTACAGGGCCTGCGCGCACACCTCACCGGTATGGTTGACCCGCATCAGACCCGCGGCAAGCCGGCGCCCGTGCGTGTCGAGTTGCGCCAGCGGTTGTGTTTCGCCGGGTGACGGACGGACCGCGACTGCCGCGCCTGCGACGGTATCCAGCGCACGCTGGAAGACGGCAAGTGCCCGGTCGACCGGCGTGAGGTGGCGTACGTCAGCGTCCATGTCGTCCATTGTCTCGCAACCAGTGCCAGCAGGTGCTGAATCACGGCGCGGGGCCGCCGCCGGACAGTGGTCCACCCGGTGGGCCATCCGATCCCGTGCGTACGCTCGATTGGCAGCGCGCCAGGGCGGACGCCGGTTACGCTTGCGCGACAGGCACCATAACGGTATCCTTGCCGGTCTTTCGTCGCGGTCCACCCGTGTCGCGTTCCCGTGTCGCGACCTTTCACTACGTGCGGATCAAACAACCTTACGGATCGTTCCCATGAAGACGTTCAGCGCCAAGGCCGAGACAGTCAAGCGTGACTGGCTCATCGTCGATGCCGATGGCAAGACCCTGGGCCGGTTGTGCTCGGAACTCGCGCGTCGCCTGCGCGGCAAGCACAAGCCGGAATTCACCCCGCACGTCGACGCTGGCGATTACATCGTCGTGGTCAACGCGGGAAAGATCGCGGTGACCGGCAACAAACTGGATGACAAGCAGTATCACCGTTTCACCGGGTACGTCGGCAATCTCAAGACCACCCGTCTCAGGGATCTGCTGGCCAGCCATCCGGAGCGTGTCATCGAAATTGGCGTCAAGGGCATGTTGCCGAAGAACCCGCTGGGTCGCGCGATGTTCCGCAAGCTCAAGGTGTATCGCGGCGCCGAACATCCGCACGCCGCACAACAGCCCAAGTCGCTGGAGATCTGATGATGGCAGCTACGCAACAGAACACCGGCACCGGCCGCCGCAAGACTTCTGCCGCACGCGTGTTCCTGCGCAAGGGCAATGGCGCGATCGTGGTCAACGGCAAGCCGCTGGACGATTTCTTCGGCCGCGAAACCTCGCGCATGATCGTGCGGCAGCCCCTGGAATTGACCCAGATGTCCGACAAGTTCGATATCCAGGTCAACGTGGCGGGTGGCGGCATCACCGGCCAGGCAGGTGCGATCCGCCTCGGCATCGCCCGTGCGCTGGTCGAATATGACGAAACCCTCAAGGCTCCGCTGCGCCGCGCCGGGTTCATGACCCGCGATGCCCGTGCGGTCGAGCGCAAGAAGGTGGGGTTGCACAAAGCCCGTCGCGCCACCCAATTCTCGAAGCGTTGATTTTTGCGATCATCCGTGATCGCGGCGTCGTTGAGTCCTGCTGCTCACCGGCGCCGTTCCCGGGGTTGTCGAGACCAGAACGGCCATCCTTGGCCTGACTTTTCACAACAGCGGCTTCGAGCGCGGAGTACGAAATGCGTCGCCATCAATCGCGATGTCTTTCGACTTGTTCTAGAATCGGATCGAGCCGGAAACTACAGCCCCGTCGCCAAGTGGTAAGGCACCTGACTCTGACTCAGGCATTCGGTGGTTCGAATCCATCCGGGGCTGCCAATTAAATCAATCGTTTGCTTAACGCGAGGGGCGATTCTGATCCGGTAGTCGTTTGAATGGTTGCCGTTCGGTTGCCGTTTGTAGGCAACTCACACAGCTCAAGCCGTGCCCCAATAGGTCACAACC
>JBOHYV010000424.1:0-2170 GCA_050738135.1 Rhodanobacteraceae bacterium
TCCATCGGACTCTCCGTTTCGTGTGCTTGGCGGCTCACGTCTCGGAGTTTCCCGATGGACTTCCTGAAACGTCAAACTTCTACTGCCTCCCCGGCAGAGCCGGGGGAACTCCTTTGTTGGTTTAGCGTGGAAGCGCACGCTGCGGACGACACCGTCGTCGTCGAAATCTCGGATACTGGCGTCGGAATCGCCCCTGAACTCCTGACGCGGATCTTCGATCTTTTCGTGCAGGACGATCGGGAGCTCGACCGCTCCCAGGGAGGCCTCGGGATCGGGCTCGCGATCGTCAAGCAGCTGATCCAGCTGCATGGCGGCGAGGTGGTCGCGCGTAGCCGGGAGCCAAGCGCAGGCTCAACATTCGTGATCCGCCTGCCGCGCATCGTACGGCCCGAAGACAGCCCGGCCGAGCCCGTACCCGGAAGCGTGCGACCGCTGCGCGTGCTGATCGTGGACGACAATGTCGACGCGGCGAGTTCCATCGCCACGCTGTTGACGGCACAAGGCCACCAAACCGAGGCTGTGTACAGCAGCAAGGACGCCCTGAAAGCCATCGGTTCCTTCAGACCCGACGTCGCTCTACTCGACATCGGCCTTCCAGAAATGGACGGCTATGAGCTGGCGAGCCGACTGCGTGAACTCCAGACTTGCAACGGGATGCGGATAGTCGCTCTCACCGGCTACGGCCAGCCCGACGACCGCCAGCGCGCGCTCGACAGCGGATTCGACGATCACCTCGTCAAACCTATAGATTTTCGTATTCTCGAACGCACGCTGGCCGGCTCGGAGCGCGAGAGGCACCCATAGTTCCAGATACGATGACTTTCGCGTCACTGTCCAGGCTCCAGGCGTCGTGGCCGCGCGCGGTCGGCCTCGCTGTCTGACCTGCCCGCTATTACGGAATGGCCGTTATGGAAAGCGCTGACCGGCCGCTCCGGGTCGCACCCCGCTGTCGGGCGAGAGCCGTCAATGACCGCTGCCACCCGACTCCGTCGCAGCAAACAATCATCGATCGCATTTTGATGCGGCCAATCAATCGCCTGCATCGCGCCCCTTCGCCAGGCGTGCCATCCGTTCGGCGTCGGCCAGCACACCGTGCAGGATGCGCAGTTCGCGCGCATCGGGCAAGGCACGATGGTACAAACGCCGCAGGCGCTGCTCGATGGTCGCCGCCGAGCGGCCCTTGTGGAAGTCGATCTCGTGCAAGGTCGCGAACAGGTGTTCGAAAAAATGTTCCATTTGCGCGGTGGTGGCTGGCGCGTCGCGCGTTTCAGGAGGCGACGACGCGCCGTGCAACCTCGCCATGCGCAGTTCCCACGCCATCACCTGCACCGCCTGCGCAAGGTTGAGCGAGGAAAAATCGTCCGCGCTCGGAATCCTCACCATCGCGTGGCATCCCGACAGCTCGTCGTTGTCGAGGCCGGAACGTTCATTGCCGAACAACAATGCGACTTCCCTGCCCGCCTCCAGCAGCGGCCCGATTTCCACGACGGCGGCGCGTGGATCGAGTTCCGGCAAGCTGACGCCGCGCCGGCGTGCAGACAAGCCATATACGCGGGTGCAATCGGCCACGGCTTCGGGCACGCTGCCCGCCAACACCACGTTCGCGAGCACATCGTCTGCCCCTGCAGCCATCGCTTCGACCTGCGGGTCGGGGAATCGTTGTGGCGCAACCAGCACCAGCCGCCAGAAGCCCATGGTTCGGATCGCGCGCGCGGCCGCACCGATATTGCCGGGGTGCGAAGTGCGTGCCAGCACGAATCGGATCGATTGCGGTGCGGTTGGAATGGACGCGGTGGACTGGTTCATCGCGCAAGGGTAACGCTTAGCCCCGGGCCACTGCTAAAATGCACGACGCGCCGCTCCGTGCGGCGCGTTCTTTTTCAAACCGACACCGGACTCTCCCGTCATGGCCCGACCCGCCGTCACCGTCGCGATCCGCGCCGCGCGCGCCGCAGGCAGCGTGATCCTGCGTTACATGAACCGCCTCGACAGCGTGACCGTGATCGAAAAGCACCACCTCGATTTCGTGTCGGAGGTCGATCGCCAGGCCGAGGCTGAAATCCTGCGCGAACTGAAGCGCGCCTATCCGGATCATGCGATTCTCGGCGAGGAAACCGGTGCGTCCGGAAAGAGCGGTGCACGATTCACGTGGGCGGTCGACCCGCTCGAT
>JBOHYV010000425.1:0-2149 GCA_050738135.1 Rhodanobacteraceae bacterium
GGACAGGATCAAGCCCACCGATACCATCATTTCCAACGCTTCGTGCACCACCAACTGCCTCGCGCCGCTGGCCAAGGTTCTGCACGAGAAGATCGGCATCGTGCACGGGCTGATGACCACGATCCATGCCTACACCAATGATCAGGTCTTGACCGACGTCTATCACAAGGACCTGCGCCGCGCGCGCTCGGCGACCCACAGCCAGATCCCGACCAAGACCGGCGCCGCCGTTGCCGTGGGTCTGGTGCTGCCGGAGCTGAATGGCCTTCTGGACGGCTTTTCGATGCGCATTCCCACGATCAACGTGTCGTGCGTGGATCTGACCTTCGTCGCGAAGCACGCAACCAGCAAGGAAGCAGTCGATGCTGCCATCAACGAGGCCGCGAACGGCAAGCTGAAGGGCGTGATGGCCGTCAACACCCTGCCGCTGGTGTCGATCGACTTCAACCACAATCCGGCCTCGTGCACCTATGACGCGACGCAAACCCGCGTGATGGGCGGCACCCTGGTGAAGGTTCTGGGCTGGTACGACAACGAGTGGGGCTTTTCCAACCGCATGCTGGACATGACCGAGGTGTTCGCGAACGCACGCTGATCTGCGTAGCGTGCTGCAACCGCCTTCAATGCCGCGATCTCGGCCACCATCATCTTGGCGCAGTCGGAATCCGGTGCTTTTGCTGCTCGACATCCATGTCTTGATTCCGCTCGCCTCCAAGGCGAGCGGGTGACTTTCTCTTGCTTGGCCAAGAGAAAAGTCACTACTCGCGCTTCGGGAACGCGCGAGAACGCCGAAGGCGGCCCGAAGGGCCGGAGGGCAGGATGCCCGGAGTAAACAGAAGGCCACCCCGCGAATACGTCCTTTGCACATCCTTGTGCTCCGGATTCGCTCGCGGGGCCATTCTGCCTTACTTCGAACGAGGCCAGGATGGCCGTCGTCGAAGCGGGAAACGCGCCGTTGCATGGCGCCGAGAAGCGCAGCCGATCGCGCGAGCAAGGCGCGCATGTTCGACGGCAGGGACGCCGGAGTTCGCGCCGGTGCGCGATCGGCGAGCATCGCAGGGAAGTTTCGCCGACACGACATCGGCGAAATCGTCATGCCCGGCGCAATGGTCTTTGGTGACTTTCTGCCGAAACAGAAAGTCACTCGCTGAAGGGCGAGCCACATGGATGTGGCGAGTAGGCGAGCGAAACCAAAGCGAAGATGCCACGTGCTCGCATGGCGAGCGAAACCGCACTTGCTCAGGCGAGCGCTTTCAGCGCCGCGTCGTAATCGGGTTCGTGGGTGAGCTCGTCCACCATTTGCGCGTGGATCACCTTGTCGTGCTCGTCCAGTACCACCACCGCGCGCGCGGCGAGGCCGGCCAGCGGGCCATCGGTCATCGCGACACCGTAGTCCTTGAGGAACTCGCGGCCGCGCATCATCGACAACATGGTGACGTTCTGGATGCCCTCGGCGCCGCAGAAGCGCGCCTGTGCGAACGGCAGATCGACCGAGATGCACAACACCACGGCGTTCTTCAGGCTCGTCGCGTCCTCGTTGAAATGCCGTACTGACGCCGCGCACACGCCGGTATCGACGCTGGGAAAGATGTTGAGCACCTTGCGCTTGGCGGCGAAGTCGGCCAGCGACTTCTCGGAGAGGTCGCCGGCGATCAGTTTGAACGCGGGTGCCCTGTCGCCGACCTTGGGAAAATTGCCGTCCACGTGGACGGGATTGCCCTTGAAATGGGTGCTGGACATGGAATGACTCCTTGGCAATGCGAAGAACGAGTGTGCGATCGATGATCGACGTCCTGCCAGTCTAGCCCGGCGGCAGGCGCTGGGGTATTCACGCGGCGTTCGTCGGTGGCCCGGCGGTTGCGGCCCGCTTGCTGCCGTCACCGCGGTCGAGCAGCGGCAATTTGTCGGGAATGCCGTCCCACAGATCGGCGCCTTCCATCGCCGGGATCCTGCTGGCGATCACCGGCCAGTTTTTTGCGAGTTCGGCATTGATTCCGAGGTACTTTTCCTGCCCCGCCGGCACATCCATCTCCGGAAAGATCGCATTGACAGGGCACTCGGCCACGCACAGGGTGCAATCGATGCATTCGTCCGGATCGATCACCAGGAAATTCGGACCTTCGTGGAAGCAGTCGACCGGGCACACCTC
>JBOHYV010000426.1:0-2139 GCA_050738135.1 Rhodanobacteraceae bacterium
GCGTAAGCCTCCTTCCCGAGCTTTGTGAGAAAGCCCGCTTCGGCGGGCTTTTTCATGCCTGCAATGACCCGGCCATTGTGCGGGCAGCCGCGCGAGCAATTTCATCGCCTCTTTTCGCGTTCCCCTTTTTCTTGCAGCGACTGCAGGCAGGCCATGGGTGAACGCCACCTCTGAAGCTCGAGAACGAAATTCTTTCGGATGTGTCGATTTTCGGTCCCGCCGTTCGTCGCAATGGTGAAAGCGGGCAACCTGCCCCGGCTGCAATTTCAGGAGACCGACGTGTCGCACTATCTGATTGCCGGATACCTCCCCGGCGACTTCGACCCGTCCACGCAGGACGATGCAATGGTGGAGGATATCCACGCGCTCAATCGCGAAATGATCGCGGCGGGTGTCCGAAGGTTCGCCGGTGGCCTGGGCACCGCCCACGCATTGCGCGCCCAGCCCAATGGCGACGTGGCCGTCACCGATGGGCCGTACCTGGAAACCAAGGAGTTGGTGGGCGGCATCACTATCGTGGAAACCGCCGACCTGGACGAGGCGCTGGCATGGGCGCGCAAGGGCGTCAAAGCGTGCCGCATGCCGGTCGAAGTGCGGGAGATTTTCTTCATGCCGGCCCCCGCAAAGGACTGAGGCAACTCTGATCGGCCTTTCTATTCGTCATTCCGGCGACGGCCCGAAGAGCGGGCGCAATGGATGGCGCGAGTAACCCGGTGTTGCTACCGCAACGCCTGCAATTACCCCATCCCTCACGACGGCGAAGCGTCCCGGTTTTCTTCCAAAGCCTTGCGGCGCGAATGCCAGGTTTCCTCGGTCTGCGGTTTGACGAACAGCGCAACGATCGCTGGATCGGCCTCGCGCGCGCCGCGTTCCATCCGGTTGACGCAAGCTTCGATGTCGGGGGCCGCCAAGGCATCCTCGAATTCCGCGCTCAGCATCGCGACCACCTGGTGCGGTCCCATCTGCATCGTGAGCACGCCGTTGGCGCTGCGAACGCCTGGGTCCTTCCTCGCGATGGCGAGTATCGTCTCGCCTACCCGCGGAAGCGCGGGCTCGCCCAGCAACAGGCCCTTGCTCTCGCGGGCCAACAACAGCGCCGAAGTTGCCAGCACCACCGCGATGCCGATCGACGCCGCGCCGTCCATCCACGGCGCGTGCAGCACGCTGCCGCCATAGATGCCGATGAACGCAATCAGCAAACCCAGCAGCGCGGCGCTGTCTTCCAGCAGCACGGTGAAGGTGGTCGGATCCTTGCTTTGCCGGAACGCCTGGAAATAGCCGAGGTTTCCCTTGCGCGCACGAAAATCGCGCAGCGCGATCGTCCATGAAGTGCCCTCGAACACCGCCGCGATCGCGAGGACGATGTAGTTCAGCCACAAGTCCGTATGCGGCGTCGCGTGGCGCAGCTCCACGATGCCTTCGATGCACGACACGCCCGCGCCCAGCGCCAGCACCAGCACCGCAACCACGAAGCTCCAGAAATACAGCTCGCGGCCGTGGCCGAACGGATGGGCACGATCCGGCGGCGTGGCGGCGCGGTTCAAGCCGTGCAGCAACAGCACTTCGTTGACGGTGTCGACCGTGGAGTGCACGCCCTCGCTCCACATCGCCGAACTGCCGGACAGCGTGGCCGCGGTGAACTTGCTCAAGGCGATCAGCAGATTGCCGGTGAGCGCGGCGTACACGACGAAACGCGCTTTCGAATGCTTGGCCATCGCGTCACCGGCCGCCGATCGCGCTGCGCATTGAAATACCTTCGAAGGACTCGATCACGTGCCGCGCAACGGAGCTGCGCCAACCCGGCGTGCGCTTGTATTTGATCGCATCCTTGCGCAGTCGTTTCATCGGTTGAACCCGAGCCTCCGGTCGGCACGCCTTCCAGCGTAAAGCAGGAATGGTCCCTTGGCGATCGACGGGCCCCCGGGCGCGTTGCTTTGTGTTCACGCATGCGGTGGTCCCGCAAGGGATGCAGGTGGGGTGTGATGGCTCAACCACGGGTCCATTGCCACACCGGCGCAGTGGCGACTGGCGGGCCCCGATCAGCCAGAGGTCCTGCAGTCGGGCCTACGCGGCCAAACAGGCCGGGCTTCAGACCCGCCGGCAATCGTTGTGCGACATCACGGTGGACAGTTTTGCGCA
>JBOHYV010000427.1:0-2138 GCA_050738135.1 Rhodanobacteraceae bacterium
ATACATGTGCGTGGCCATGCAACTTGTCCATGCGGGCGAAATACAGCTTGTCGAACTTGTGTTCCAGCGGCGTCTCCGGCGCTGTACGCTTGGCTGCCGTGAGCGGCGTCGCGCGCCCATCCAGGTCGTAGGCTTGCAAGTCGAACAACGCGAGCACGCGGTGGATTTGCGCGTCGGTCAGGTATTGCTGCAAATCCGCGAAATTGAAACCACCGACACCCCCCTTGCTGCCCCACTCCAGCCCGCCGAGAAAGCGCTTGCGTGCACCCGCCGGCAGCAGCGACAACGGCGACTGGTTCGCGGGCGTATCTTTCAGGTAATGCCGTAGTTCGGTCGGCGTGCGGATCACCGGTTGCGGAGTCGCGGTGTGTGCGGCTGCAGGCGGCGCTGCCTCGCAAGCGGCCATCGGCATCAGCGATGCCATTGCCGCCATGATGGCCAACGCGAAAACGTCGCCCGGTTTCGTGCGAACGCTCATGCGCGAAATCTATTCCGGGGTGCGTTGCCAATTGGTGAAGGTCAGCTCGACGCCGATACCGGCGGGATCGGTCAGGAACAGCTGGGTTTGACCCAACTCATCCACGACATCGGTTTTGCAGGCGACGCCAGCGGCGTCGAGGCGGGCGCGGACTGCATCGGGGTTGTCGCAATCGAAAGCGAGATGGTTGAACACGCCGGATGGCTGCGCAGTGGCGCCGCCGGCTGCCGCGATCGTCAGGTGCAACACGGCGTTCCCGCCCGCATACAGCCAATGACCGCGCGATCCGGAGCGGAACTCCGGGCGTGGCCCCTCGCGCAGGCCGATCACGTCGACATAAAACCGTCGCAGGCGCTCGATCGTGTCCGCCGCGGCACGCAGGTTGACGTGACCGATGCCGCGCACGCTCACGGCCGGGTCATTCCTGATAGGTGCCATAGCCGCGCAAGCGCTGGTAACGCTGTGCCAGCAACTCGTCGACCGGAAGCGCGCACAATTCGTCGAGCTGGTTGATCAGCACGGCTTTCAGCCGGATGGCCATCGAACGCGGATTGCGGTGCGCGCCACCGGTGGGTTCGCGGATGACCTTGTCGACCAAGCCGAGTTCCATGAGTCGGGGCGCGGTCAGTCCGAGGGCTTCGGCGGCTTCCTTGGCACGTCCCGCGTCGCGCCACAGGATCGAGGCGCAACCTTCCGGGGTAATTACCGAATAGGTCGAGTACTGCAGCATGTTCACGCGATCGCCCACGCCGATCGCCAGCGCACCGCCGGAACCGCCTTCGCCGATCACGGTGCACACGATCGGCATCTTCAATTCGGCCATGACCTCGAGGTTGTGCGCGATGGCTTCGCTTTGCCCGCGCTCCTCGGCGCCGACGCCCGGGTAGGCACCGGCCGTGTCGATGAAGGTGAGCACCGGCAGGCCGAAGCGCTCGGCCATTTGCATCAGGCGCAGCGCCTTGCGGTAGCCCTCAGGACGGGCCATGCCGAAGTTGCGGCGCAATTTGTCCTTGATGTCGCGGCCCTTCTGGTGGCCGATCACCATCACCGGCCGGCCGACGATCCGCGCCGGGCCGCCCACGATCGCGGGATCGTCGGCGTACATCCGGTCGCCCGCGAGTTCATGGAACTCGTCGCAGATCACGGCGACATAGTCGTTGGTGTAGGGACGCCCGGGGTGGCGTGCCAGCTGCGCGACTTGCCAGGGCGTCAGGTTGCGGAAAATATCGGCGGTCTTGATGCGCAGCTTCGAGCGCAGTTTGGCGACCTCGTCATCCACGTCGATGGCATTGTCGCGGCCTGCCGCAGTCAGTTCGCGCAGTTTGCCTTCCAGCTCGGCGATCGGCTGTTCGAAGTCGAGGAAATTGGGATTCATGCCCACTGGCTGGTCGACAAAGAGTGGCGATTATAGCGAGCGTAGTTCAGGATGCGGCCGGGCGCGACAACGACGGCCGGACGGACTTGACGCCCGGCACTTCCGCGAGGCTGCGCAGCAGGCCGGTATCCACCCGGACGCGCCAATCGTTGCCGAGTTTCAGATCGGCGCTGCCGGAAGCGTTGCGGTAACCCGTGAGCAGCAATGGTGTGTGGCCGCCGCAGTGGCCGGCCAGGGCGCGCTTGAGGGTCGAAACGAATTCGACGTCGATTCCGTTGACGCCGA
>JBOHYV010000428.1:0-2112 GCA_050738135.1 Rhodanobacteraceae bacterium
GGACAGCTTGCCCAGCGGCCATTGCAATGCGGCGCCGCCCACGATCGCGATGCTCATGTAAGTGCCGACCGTCGCGGTGTCGAAGCCCACCCGGCGCGCATACACCGGCAGCAGGCCCCAGAAGGCACCCATCGCCAGTCCGGAAAGCAACGCACCCACGCCCGCGGTCGGCGCTGCATTGAACAGCAACGCCAGTTGCAGTTTCGGCGTCGCCTGTTGCTGCGGCTGGGCCTGGCGCGTCAACAGCACCGGCAGTGTTGCCGCGCACACCGCCAGTGCCACCACGGTGTACAGCACGAATGGCTGTCCGCCGATGCGCAGGAATTGCTGGCCGAGTGCCAGCGCGCACAAATTCACGACCATGTACGCAGCGAATACCGTGCCGCGCTGACCGGGCGTCGATTGCGCGTTGAGCCAGCTTTCGATGATCGCGTACAGCCCGACCAACACGATGCCCGCCAGCAGCCGCAACAACAACCAGACGACGGGGTTGCTCCCCAGCGCGTGCAGCAGCGCCACGCAAGCCGCGCACGCGGCGCAGAACGCGAATGCGCGGATGTGCCCGATACGCCGCACCAGCGGCGGCATCGCGAGGGTGCCGATGAAATAGCCGGCGTAGTACGCCGAGGTGAGGCCGCCCAGCAGCGTGCTGGAATAATCCGCGGCGATCCCGCGCAGCGGGATCAGCGTGTTCAGCAGGCCCACGCCGACCAACAGGAGTGCGGTGCCGGAGAGCAGCGAGGCGACGGGTCGTAAGGTGCGCAGCATGTCTTTTCGGAACCTCCGAACAACCGCTGCGTTCGGCAGCTTGCGCGCCGGCGGTGCTCGCAATGCTCACGTACTGGCGTGTACGCTCCGCTTGCTGCGCTTACTCGCCACATCCATGTGGCTCGCCCTTTCGGGCCGCCTTCGGCGTTAAAATCGGCAATCCTGCCGATTTAGTCGGCGTCACGCAATCTGCCTTCGCTCGCGACGGTTCTTCGGAGTTCCGCGACGTGATAAACGCCTTCGACTGTAATGCGTACTTGTACAACCCGCACCGAACAAGTCATTTCGCGCGATACCACAGCTGACACGCGTCGCTCCACATGTATCGCGTGCGCGAAGCGAGGCGATCGTCTATGATGCACCCGCCCAAGGTGATCATCCGCACTTGCGGATGGTTGAAACGGGAATTCGGTGACGCCCCCATTCTGCGTGAAGCGTGCAAATGGATGGCCATTCCGGAGCTGCCCCCGCAACGGTAGGCGAGCAAAGGTTCCGCAATTGCCACTGTGCTGAATGCACGGGAAGGCGCGGATCCCGAAGGAAACCCTTCGCTCGCGAGCCCGGAGACCGGCCGTCGGCGAAACCGGACAAGCGGCGGGCTTGTGGCTGGTCCGCGGGTTTCGCGCGGCGCCATCAACTCCTTCCGCTGTCCCCGATGCCATCGACACCGCGCGGGCAGGCGCGGGAAGGAGCGTTGCGTGAATCCGCATCGTCGTTTGTTCGGCCGCGCTCCGCTGGCCGCACTGTCGTGCGTAATGTTGTCCTGTGTTTCCGTCGCGGCGCTGGCCGAGGGCCAAGCCACCACGCTCGAACAGGTCGTCGTCACCGCGACCCGCACCGCACAGACCGAGGATGCGACGCTTGCACCGGTCACCGTCATCACGCGCGCCGAAATCGAACGATTGCAGCCGTCGTCGCTGCAGGATCTGTTGGGCGACACGCCCGGCATGGCAGTCGCCAATTCAGGCGGACCGGGCAAGCTCACTTCGCTGTTCCTGCGCGGCACCAATGCCGATCAGGTGCTGGTTCTTGTCGATGGCATCCGGGTCGGCAATGCCACTTCCGGCACCACGCCGGTACAGGACATCCCGGTCGACCAGATCCAGCGCATCGAGATCGTGCGCGGGCCATTCTCCAGCCTGTACGGTTCCGAAGCCATCGGTGGCGTGATCCAGATTTTCCTGCGCCACGCGCCGGGTACGTTTGCACCCAATGCAAGCGTCGGGATTGGCAGTTGGAATCATTGGAAGGCAGGCGCGGGGTTTTCCGCCGCCGGCCAGCGCGGCTGGGTGTCGGTGCAGGCTTCGCACGACCAGACCAAGGGCATCAATGCATGCCGCGTTG
>JBOHYV010000429.1:0-1987 GCA_050738135.1 Rhodanobacteraceae bacterium
GAGGGTGGTCACGACATCCGGAAACAGGGTTTTTTGATCGCCGATCGTTTCCAGCTTGATCAGCGATGCGCCGTCCAGCAGCTCGCGCGCCAGCCGGCAGGTGCGCAGGCATTCTTCGGAGGTATGGCAACCCGCGGTGTTGGGCAGCAGTGTATAGCGCCCGGACGGAAGCGCTTCGAGCAGATTGGGTTCGCCGGGCTTCTGGCCCAGGTTCATCCGCCGCACCGCGAAAGTGATGATTTCCGAACCCGCCGCTTCGGTCGCACGCCGGGTTTCATCCAGATCCCTGTATTTGCCGGTACCGGTCAGCAGGCGCGAACGGAACGCGCGGCCGGCGATGATCAGCGGATCAGGGATGTCTGTGGATACGGTTCGGGGCAAGGCGTTCATGGTTGCAGACGCGTCAAGGTTCGGGCACAAACGGATCGACCACGTTTTCGGTGCGCGTGAATTCCCTTGACCAAGGGAAAGCGATCGGAAGGGTGATGGCTGATCCGAGTGCAGGATTGTAATGCGTATGTCGCGTGGACTCACCCACCGCCGATGGCTTGCACGATCTCGACCCGGTCGCCCTCGTGCAAGTTGCGATCGGCGTGCCGGCTGCGTGACACGATTTCGCGGTTGACTTCGACCGCGACGCGACCCTCGCCGTGACCGGTTTCGTCGAGCAAGACAGCGACCGTCGTTCCGGGCTTGCACTCGTGTGTTTGCCCATTGAGCTGGATTTGCATCTGCAAAGTGTAGCGCCCGCCGTGCCTGCAGGCTCGGCCGGACGTCAGGACGCAGGCCTGTCGCGCGCGTCGCGTGATCCGGCGAGTTGTCGCCGCACTTGCGACGTGCTTTCCATGGCCCGCGCGCAGATTGGTTGCGGTGCCCCGGCGTTGCGCGCCCGCCACGCGTATCGTTACCATCCGTGTCCACGCGGGTGTAGCTCAATGGCAGAGCTGTAGCTTCCCAAGCTACTGACGAGGGTTCGATTCCCTTCACCCGCTTGTCCCGGTGCTGCACGACTTTCGAGGCAGGTGGCGCTTGCGCGGTCCGGGCTTGCCCGCAAACGCGGCTGTGCGGTCGGTGGCCGCCCCACCCAGATCGGCTGAAATACCCGCAGACGGGTGTGCAGTATTGAAAATCGCGATCCTGTCACGCAATTCACGTCTCTACTCGACCTCGCGCCTGGTCGAGGCGGCGCGCGCGCGCGGGCACCGCGTGCGGGTACTGGATCCGCTGCGCTGCTACATGCGGATTGCACGTGACGGTTTCGCCCTGCATTACGGCGGGCGGGCGCTGAAGGGGTTTGACTGCGTGATCCCGCGCATCGGCGCGTCGGTGGCTTTCTACGGCACGGCAGTACTGCGGCAATTCGAAATGATGGGGGTATCCACGCCGAGTTCTTCGGACGCCGTGCTGCGCGCGCGCGACAAACTGCGCAGCCTGCAGATCCTCGCCCGGCATGGCATCGACCTGCCGGTGACCGTGTTCGGCGACAACCCCGATGATACGTCGGACCTGCTCAACATGCTGGGCGCGCCGCCGCACGTGATCAAGCTCAACGAGGGCGCCCAGGGCAGCGGCGTGGTGCTGGCGGAAAAGCCGGCGGCGTCGCAGAGCGTGATCGAGGCTTTCCGGGGCTTGTACGCCAATTTCCTGGTGCAGGAATTCGTGCGCGAGGCGGATGGATGCGACGTCCGCTGCTTCGTGGTGGGCGATCGCGTGGTGGCTGCGATGCAGCGCAAGGCGGTGGACGGCGATTTTCGCGCCAACCTGCATCGCGGCGGCACCGGTAGTCCGGTGCGGTTGGGCACACCGGAACGACGGATCGCATTGCACGCGGCCCGGGTGCTTGGGCTCGGCATCGCGGGGGTGGACCTGGTGCGCTCCGCGCGCGGCCCATTGGTGCTGGAGGTCAACGCATCCCCGGGCCTCGAAGGCATCGAAACCGTGACCGGCGTGGATGTCGCCGAGGCAGTCATCCGGCATCTGGAAACGT
>JBOHYV010000430.1:0-1987 GCA_050738135.1 Rhodanobacteraceae bacterium
CTTCCGCCGTTTCGAGCAACAGATGATGATGATGCCGCTGTTGCTGGTCGGCGCCATCCTCGCCGTGTACCTGGTGCTCGGCATGCTGTACGAAAACCTGGTGCACCCGGTCACGATCCTCTCCACGCTGCCCGCCGCCGGGGTTGGCGCCCTGCTGGCGCTGAAGGTCACCGGCCTGCCCATGTCGATCGTCGCGATCATGGCGCTGATCCTGCTGATCGGCCTGGTCAAGAAGAACGCGATCATCATGATCGACTTCGCGCTGGTGGCCGAGCGCGAAGGCCGCACGCCGCTGGACGCGGTGCGCGAGGCGTGCCTGGTGCGCTTCCGGCCGATCATGATGACGACGATGGTCGCGATCCTCGCATCGGTGCCACTGGTGATCGGCTTCGGCACCGGCGCCGAACTGCGCCGTCCGCTGGGTGTCGCGATGTTCGGCGGCCTGATCTTCTCGCAGACCCTGACCCTGCTTTCGACGCCCGCGATCTATCTCGTATTCGCCACCTGGGCGCGCCGGCGCAAAGAGCGCAAGGCGCAACGGAAAGAGCGTCGCAGGCTCGCTGCGCAGAGTTGATTCGGGATTCGGGACTCGGGACTCAGGACTCGGGACCATAAACGCACCACTCCCTTCCAACGGAAGGGGGTCGCGCCGCAGGCGCGGGGGATGCGCTCGTACCCGCACCGAAAGCCATCCCCCTCATCGCGCTGCGCGCGCGTTCGCTGCTGCTCCGCCCTTCCTTCGGAAGGGGGAAGCAAAGCAGAAAGCCCAGTCGCAATAGCAAGCGCCGTTACAATCGGTCGTTCGTGAATCGCATCAAGGTTCCGCGCGCATGTCCGAGCCCCGGCCTTCCAGTCCCGAGTCCCGAAAAATCGCCTTCATCGGCGGCGGCAACATGGCGCGCAGCCTGATCGGCGCGCAACTGGCGCGCGGGGTTCCGTCTGCCACGATCACGGTCGCCGAGCCACGCGCGGAAGCGCGCGAATCACTGTCCCGCGAGTTCGGCGTGCCAACCTTCGATGACAACGCTGCGGCCGTCGCCGGTGCCGATTGCGTGGTGCTGGCGGTGAAGCCGCAGGTCATGCATGCGGTATGCACGGCACTGGCCGGACCGCTGCGCGGCACGAATCCACTGGTGATCTCCATCGCCGCTGGCGTTCGCATCGCGCAGATCGAGAAGCTGCTCGGCGAGGAGCACGCGATCGTGCGCTGCATGCCCAACACGCCCGCGCTGGTCGGCGCCGGCGCCGCCGGCCTTTGCGCCAATCGCAACGTCGATGCCGCACAGAAGTCGCTGGCCGAGCGCCTGCTGGATGCCGCGGGCATCGTGCGCTGGATCGACGACGAGGCGCAGATGGACACGGTGACGGCGCTGTCGGGCTCCGGTCCCGCGTATTTCTTCCTGCTGGTCGAAGCGATGGAAGACGCGGCCGTACAACTGGGCCTGCCGCGCGACACCGCGCGCGCGCTGGCCGCGCAGACCTGCCTCGGCGCCGGGCACATGCTGGCCGATGGCAACGAGGCGGCGACGGAACTGCGCAAACGCGTGACCTCCCCGCACGGTACCACCGCTGCGGCACTGGATGTCTTCGAGCAAGACGACTTCCGCGCCTTGGTCGAGCGCGCACTGGATGCCGCGAAGCGGCGCGGCGCGGAAATGTCGGCAGAAATGGACTCCAGCCAATGATGTACCTCGCCAATGCGCTGGCCGTGTTGATCCAGTTCGTGTTCGGGTGCGCGGTCGCGCTGTTCGTGTTCCGGCTGCTCGCCGAAGCCGTTCGCGCGGATTTCTACAACCCGATCTGCCAGTTCCTGTACCGCGCCACCAACCCGATCCTGACGCCGTTGCGGCGCGTGATCCCGACCTGGCGGCGCATCAACCTCGCCGCGCTGCTGATCGCGTGGGTGCTGGAAGTCGTCAAGAACTTCCTGCTGCGTTTCGTCGCGGGTGATTTCTGGGCATCCAGCGTGGGCACGCTGGTGCTGGGC
>JBOHYV010000431.1:0-1981 GCA_050738135.1 Rhodanobacteraceae bacterium
CGTGATCTTCGAGCCGATCGGCCCGCGCAGTTTCTTGATCGCGGCGTCGATCGCATCCGGCTGCACCGGCACGCCGTCGATTGCGACGATCGTGTCGCCCGGCAGCACGCCGGCGCGCTTGGCAGGACCGCCGTCGATGGGCGTGACGATCACCAGTTGGTGATTGGCTTGCGCAACCTCGATCCCGAGACCGGCGTAAGTGCCGGAGGTGTCTTCGCTGAGATCCTTGAGCTCGTGGCTGTCGAGGAACTCGCTGTGCGGGTCGAGCCCCGACAGCATGCCGCGGATCGCCGACTGCATCAGTTGCTGGTTCGCGACCGGCTCGACATAGGCCTGCTTGATCATTTCGAACGCGCGCGTGAAGGCCTGGATTTCCTCGAAGCTGGGCACGTCGTTCGCGGCAACACTCGAAGTCGGTGCGGGTGCCGAACTGCTGGCCGATGCCGGGATCGGCGCGGAACTTTCCGGGGGCGCGGCGAAGGCAACGCCGCAGCAGGCCAATGACAGGCCGCAAACCAGAACAAACGAATATCGAGTCATGGGAAATACCGAAGAAGCAATGTGAATCATGACCGCGAACGGGCGCGCGGGTTCATTGTAGGCGCACGAGGGTCTGCCAACGCCACGCCAAATGGCCGCGCCGTCGGTTGTTTGCCCGCAGGGCAAGGAAGAACGAGGAAGATGTATGTCGATACATCAACGATGTGATGACGCAGCCATGGGGGCAAACAGCCCCGGCCCGAAGGGTTGCTCCGCAGCGGCCGCCATACGGCGGTGCGTGCCTTGACCATGGGGCCACCATGGCGCTGCAGCGCGCGCCTTGTCTGGCAGCCGCTACGGAAGCAACGCGGCTCACTTGGCATGGCGTTGGCAGACCTTGGTCAACGTTTCGCGAACCAGCCGTGCGGATCAACCGACTTGCCGTCGTGGCGCAGGCCGAACCAGGCGCCGCCTTGTTCGGAATTGCGCGCGACCGTCGCGATCGGCTGCCCCGGCCGCACCCAGTCGCCGACGCTGACCGCGGCCGATTCATTGCCGCCGTACAGGCTCATCCAGCCGCCGCCATGGTCGATGATCACCAGCATGCCGTAACCGCGCATGAAGTCGGCCCAGGCCACGCGGCCGTAAGCCACCGCGCGCACCTCGGCCCCAGCTTTGGCGGCGATGACCACCCCGAGCGCAAGTACGCCGGAACCGTTGCGCGGGGTACCGGCGACCGGCCACGGCAGCTTGCCGCGCAGCTTCGCGAAGGGCGTGTTCTTGCCGAGTTGCGAGGGGATGTCGGAGAACACGTTCTGCAATTGCTTCAGCAACTGGTTCAACGCATCGGCATCGTGCTGCAGCGAAGCCAGTTTGTCCTTCTGTTGCGCAAGCTGGGCATCGGCCTGGGCCAACAGTTTTTGCTGGGCGTCACGCGCCTGCTCCAGCTCGGTTGCCTGCGCCGCCCGCTGGTCGCGTTGCTGCTTGAGCGCCGTGGTTTCCGCCTCGATGGAGGCTTTCAAGTTATCGAGCTGCGTGACTTCACCGAGCAATTCGCGGATACGCGCGACCCGATCGTGCTGGAAGTAACGCGAAGACGCCAGCGCGCGATCGATCTTCGC
The DNA here is from genome assembly GCA_050738135.1 of Rhodanobacteraceae bacterium. Lineage (GTDB taxonomy): Bacteria > Pseudomonadota > Gammaproteobacteria > Xanthomonadales > Rhodanobacteraceae > 66-474. The sequence continues at coordinate 1,602 of JBOHYV010000431.1, forward strand.
GATGTCGTCATCACCCAGCAGCATGGCGAGATCGGTGCCGCGGTTGAGTGTGTACACCGCGCGCAGCAAATCGGCGAGCGCGGCACGCTGGCCGGAAAGCTTTTGTTCCAGCGTCGCGCGTTGCTGCTCCAGGTCGGCGAGCGAAGCCGTCTTGGCGGCGATCGCCGCGCTGCTCTCGCGCACCGCATTCGCCGCTTGGTTGAGCTGCGTGGCCTGGGCGGCGAGTTTCGCATTGATGGCATCGCGCTTCGTGACCGTCGCGTGCTGCGTGTCCGCGATCTTCGCGATCTCGGCGCGCACCTCCGCGAGTTTGGCCCGGGTCGTGGCTTCGCTCGCCGAAGTGCTGGAAGCCGGTGCAGGAGGCGCAGCGTTGGCGCCGA
>JBOHYV010000432.1:0-1976 GCA_050738135.1 Rhodanobacteraceae bacterium
GTCGGGCGTAGCCTCAAACGGACGCCGATCCTCACCGCGCTGATGGTGTTGGCGATCGGTCTCGGCATCGGCGCCAGCATGACCATGATCACGGTGTTGCACGTGATGAGCGGTGATCCCGCGCCGGGCCTGAGCAGCAAGCTGTTCGTGCCGATGCTGGATCCGCGTCCGCCTCGGCATGGTGAGGCTCGCGGCGCTGACAGCGGCTCGCCGAATGGTTTTACCTGGCCCGATGCGATGAACCTGTTGCACGCGCACCGCGCCGATCGCCAGGCCGCGATGCAGCAGGGCGGCGTCGCCGTACGACCCGCGCGTGCCGGCGCGCATCCGTTCTTCGAGAGCGGCGAGTATGTCACCGCGGATTTCTTCCAGATGTTTGGTGCACCGTTTCGCGCCGGTAGCGGCTGGACCGCCGATGAGGATCGCGCGCGTGCGCGCGTGGTGGTGCTGGGCGCCAGACTGGACCGCAAACTGTTCGGCAATGCCACAGGTATCGGTCAGGCGGTGAGGCTCAACAAAACCGACTTCCGGGTGATCGGGGTGCTCAAGGACTGGCACCCGCAGCCGCGCTTCTACGGTCAACCCGGCGACCGCACATTCGGCAGTGCCGACCAGGTTTTCCTGCCGATCCAGACTGCGCTCGAGTTGAAGTTCGCATTCAAGGGCTTCTTTTCATGCTGGGACAAGGGCGGCGACATGCGCACCAGCGACAAGTGCACCTGGCTGCAGTACTGGGTCGAGCTCGACAGTCCAGCCAAGGCGGCTGCCTACCAGCGATATCTCACCAACTACTGGCAAGACCAGCAGGCGCACGGGCGCTTCCCGCGCAAGCGCGCACCGCCGCACCTTTACAGCCTGATGGGCTGGCTTCAGCACTGGCAGGTGATCCCGGCCAACCTGTCGATGCAGATGTGGCTGGCCGTCGGATTCCTGATCGTGTGCATGCTCAGCGTGGTGGCGCTGCTGCTGGCCAAATTCCTGCGCCGCAGCGGTGAGATCAGCGTTCGTCGGGCGATGGGTGCGCGTCGACGCGACATCTTTGCGCAATTCGGCGTCGAATCGGCGGTCATCGGCGTGGCCGGTGGCCTGCTGGGGTTGGGTATCGCGCAACTCGGACTGTGGAGCATCCGCCAACGCCCGGATGGCTACGCACATCTGGCGCAAATGGATATTGCGATGTTGCTCGGCACGGTGGTATTGGCGATCGTCGCCAGCGTGCTGGCGGGCCTGCTACCGGCGTGGCGCGCGTGCCGGGTGCCGCCGGCGTTGAACCTGAAATTGCAGTAGACGGACACCGTCCGCCTGCGTGCGTTGCCCGTGAACGAAGGGACATCAACATGGAAATCCAGCTCATCCTTGCAACGCTCACACGACACAAACTCATCGCAAGCTTGCTGGCGCTGCTGGTCGCGTTGACCTGTGCGATTGTCTGCAATGTCGCGTTCATGATTCATCAGAGTGTTGCCCGGATCAGCCTGCCGAGCGGCGTGGCCGAAGATCAGGTGGTGTTGATCAAGAGCGTCAATCTGGACAGGACCGCGAACCAGATCGTGATGCACAAGACCGATCTTGCGGAGCTGCGCGGCATCCCGGGGGTCAAGGCCGTCGCGGCCGTCGATGCGCTGCCGTTCAATGGCAACAATTGGTTCAACGGCATCGGAACGTCGCCCGAGCATAACCAGGCCGTCGCCAGTGCCTACAACGGCACGCCAGGCGAACTGAAGGCGTTGGGTCTGCAGCTCGTCGCGGGGCGCGGTTTCCAACCCGATGAATATGTTCCCGAAGACAGCGCGCATGGTTTTGACGGGCTCGAGCATGTTCCGGCCGCGATCATCACGCGCGCGCTTGCCGAGCGCCTGTTCTCCGGCCAAAACGCCCTCGGCAAGTCGATCTATTCCTACCCCAATCCGATCCGGGTGGTCGGTGTCGTCGCGCACTTGTTGAAGCCGGATGTAGGCGACGCTGACAGCCGCGAC
>JBOHYV010000433.1:0-1956 GCA_050738135.1 Rhodanobacteraceae bacterium
GTGGCCGGAACAGGTCGAGGTGCGGCAGAAGCTTCTCTGTCCATGCCGCGCGGAACTCGCTGGATCCGGCGCCCGGCGGCAGCGGCGCGTTGAAGATGTTGCCGGCGCCGTGCTCGTCGGCCGCGCCAGTGCCGGGGTACAACGGTACTTGATGGCTGGATGCGTACAGGACACGCGAATCGTCGCCGAAGATGTCTTGGGTACCGTTGCCGTGGTGGACGTCGAAGTCGACGATCGCGACGCGCTGCAATCCGTGCACCGTCAATGCACGTGCGGCGGCGGCTGCGATGTTATTGAACATGCAGAAGCCCATCGCTTCATTGCGTGTGGCGTGGTGGCCCGGCGGGCGCACGGCACAGAAGGCGCGTTGCGTTTCATCACCCAACACGGCATCGGCGGCGGCGCATGCGGCGCCGGCCGCGCGCAGCGCAGCCTCCAGCGAGCCGGGCGACATCGCGGTGTCGGGGTCGAGGCACGCGTACCCAACCGCCGACGCGCTTGCATGGATGCCATCCAGGTAATCGGCATCGTGCACACGCTCCAGTTGTTCGCGCGTTGCGCACGGCGCTTCGACGCGTTCCAGCGCGGAGAAACGTGGATCGTCCAGCGCGGCGAGCACGGCGCGCAAGCGCGCCGGTGATTCGGGATGTCCAGCGCCGGGGTCGTGGCCGAGGCAGGCGGGGTGGGTGTAAAGGCGCATGCTGGCCCGGATGCTAGCGCAGTCCGCGACTCATGGAAAAGCAAAATGGATTGACTCGCGCCATCCATGGCGCTCGCCCTGCGGGCCGCCGCAGCCTGCCCCGGACTTGATCCGGGGGCGTTCGCATTGGCAATCCTGCCAATGCAGTCGGGTTCCGCCCGCAGAAGACGCGGACGGCCCCGGAATGACGACTATTGAATGACGCGGCAATCGAGTAGGGCGGGCAATGCCCGCCGTTTGGTGATGCAATGGCGGACGGTGTCCGCCCTACGTGGCAGGCTTCTTTCGTTTTTCGTGCTGCCACAAAACTTCGCCGTGCCCGCTGGCGCGTGCCAGCACACGGCACAACACGAACAACAGGTCCGACAGGCGATTGAGGTAGTGCACGACCGTGGGCCGCACGATTTCGTTGCGTGCCAGCGCGATCACGCGACGTTCGGCGCGTCGGCATACGCAGCGCGCGGTGTGGCACTGCGCCGCAGCCATGCCGCCGCCCGGCAGGATGAACTCCTTGAGTCGTGGCAGGTCGGCGTTGTAGTGATCCAGTGTTTGCTCGAGCCCGGTTACGTCGGCGTCATGGATCAGCTCCATGCCGGGCACGCACAACTCGCCGCCGAGGTCGAACAGGGCATGCTGGATGCGCACCAGCAATTCCCGAACGTCATCCGGCACCCGGTCGCAGGCGAGCAGTACGCCGATAGCCGAATTCAATTCATCGACGGTGCCGTAGGCCTCGACCCGCTGCGAATCCTTGGGCGTGCGCGAACCATCCCCGAGACCGGTGGTGCCGTCGTCGCCGGTGCGAGTATAAATTTTCGAAAGCCGATTGCCCACAGTCCGGCGTCAATGCGTCGCAGTCAGCCGCAGCGCGGTCCAGCGGCGGCCCAGCAGCGCGAAGCCACCAAACAGCAGCGCGCTCCACAGCAATGTGCCGGACAGGGTGCCGTACTGGTAGAAGGGCCAGCCGGCGACAAGGCAAGCGCCGAGGCCGGCGGCGGTATGCGGGTACATGGTTCCGCCGAGCCACACGAAAAAATTGGTGACGAGATAAAACCCGGTGGCGCTGCCGACCGCGGCAACGACGGTGGTCCACACGCGCACACGGCCGCGCAGGGCAAAGCCACCGATTGCGGTCAGGGCCACGCATCCGTACACCACCGGCATCATCCAGCCATAGAAACCGATGAAGCAGTCGGCCGCGAACAGCGCGACCAGCGGCACGGCGATCGCGAGTTTGCGGTTCGTGAAATACGCGC
>JBOHYV010000434.1:0-1930 GCA_050738135.1 Rhodanobacteraceae bacterium
GCGAAGCCCAACGCGCGCAGCAAATCCTCGTCGGGCTTGCCCGGACAAGTCCCGATCCGTGATTCGGCAACCAAGGCGCAACGGCGATACCGCCTGTCATGCCCTCGTTGGCGACTTTGTTCACAGCAACCGCATCAGCTCGGCCCAAAACGGCAATCGGCGCACGCGCACGGTGGTGCCCGCGAAGATCGCATTGGCGAGTGCCGGCGCGGCGGACGGGAAGCCCATTGCAAAACCACCGGTCGGCGCTTCCTGGGAAGGCACCAGGATCACCTGTACCGCGCGCGGCATTTGCGCCATGGTCGCAAGCGGGTAGTCCTTGAAGCCACGTTGCGCGATGCGCCCGTGTTTGACGGTGATGCGTTCGCGCAGGGCGGTCGAAAATGCGTCGAGGGTCGCACCCGTCAGCGCGGCGCGTGCGCCCAGCGGGTTCACGATCCGGCCGAGATCGGCGGCGCACACCACCTTGTGGATCACCAGTCGGCGACTCCGCATGGACACCTCGACCGCGTGCGCGGCGTAGCCGCCGAAGGTGAAATGACAGCCGAGCCCGAAGCCGTGCCCGTGCGGATGGGGTTTGTGCCAGCCAATTGCATCGGCCGCCAGCCGCAGCACCCATGCAAGCCGCCCGGTATCGAGCACCGGGCCGCCGTGGCCGCGATACGGAAGCTTGCGCGGCTCGCCCAGCAGCGCAAGGCGGAACTTGAGCGCGTCCTGCTTCAGGTCGTGCGCAATCTCATCGAGGAAGCATTCCGTGGCGAAGGCGTTGACCGCGTGCGCCCTTGCCCGGTAGCTGCCGCGCGGCAACCCGGAATCCAGTGGGTACCAGGCGTACTGGAGATTGTCGATGAGTCCGGCGGGCAGGTCGTCGGGATGCATTTCCGACTGCCACCAACTTTCGCGCGGTTCGCGCTGTTCAAGCCGCGAAGTGCTGGCGATACGGTGGACCCAGCCCGACAATTCGGGTTTGTGGTCGGCACAGGCTTGCATCCTGTGCATCGAGAACGGCCGGTAGGTGTCGTGGGCAAAAGAATCGCTGCGGGTCCAGATCAGCTTGATCGGCTTGCCTGCGGCCTTGGCCAGCATCACGGCTTCGGCGACGTAGTCGGTTTCAAGAAAGCGCCCGAAGCCGCCGCCCACACGCGGAAGCTCCACTTCGATCCTGTCGGGTTTGAGGCCGGTCAGCCTTCGCACGGTCTCGAACGTGGCGCGGGGATCTTGCACCGGAGCAACGATCCGCGCGCGCTGGCTGTCCACGCTCACCAGTGCGTTGGGCGGTTCCAGCTCGGCGTGTGCGACGGTGTCGAAGCGGTACTCGGCCTTGAACTTGCGACGCGCGTGCTCGAGGGTTTCTGCAAAATCGCCATCCGTACGCACGGTCTTGCCGGGTGCGCCCGCGAATGCTTCGTCGACCGTTGCCGCGAGCGCGTCATCGCCCCGGATTGCGCGCGTGCCCGGCTGCCACTGGATGTCGAGCCTGGCGACCGCGCGCAGTGCCGTCCAGGTGTCCCTGGCCAACACCGCGACGCCGGCGGCCAGTTGCCGGGTGCCGAGCGCACGTGCGGGGTCGGGTGCGGGAATCGACATGACCTTTTCCACGCCCTTCAGCTTGAGCGCAGACGCGTCGTCCACGTGTACGAGCTTGCCGCCGGGCCAGGGGCAGCGCGCGATCACCGCGACGAGTGCGCCGCCGAACCATTCATCGATCGCGAAACGCTGGCGGCCGGTGACGATGTCGCGCGCCCCGACATCGCCCGCGTCCTGACCGACCAGCAAGTATTGCGAAGGCAGCTTCAGCCCGGGTGGAGCTTTCGCGGGCTTCAGCTTCGAGGCGGCTTCGGCGAGTTCACCGTAGCCGAGTTTGCGTCCGTCGGCGGCCACCACGGTGCCCCGCAGGGTGCGCAAGCCGATGACGCCGGTTTTCCAGTGC
>JBOHYV010000435.1:0-1882 GCA_050738135.1 Rhodanobacteraceae bacterium
GGCTCAACGTGCCCTACGACAGCGGCGTGGCCATCGTGCGCAATGCCGAGGACCACCACGACGCGATGACATCCGCCGCGGCCTACCTGATCCAGACCCGCGGCGCGGAGCGCGACGCCGTCGACTGGGTGCCCGAGTTCTCCCGCCGCGCCCGCGGCATCCCTGTGTACGCCACGCTGCGCGCCCTCGGCCGCGACGGCGTCGCTGACCTCGTCGATCGCTGCTGCGCCCGCGCCCGCCAGTTCGCCGACCTGCTGTCCATTGAACGCGGCGTCGCCATCCTCACTGACGTCGTCCTCAACCAGGTGCTCGTGCGCTTCGGTGACGAGGACGAGCTCACGCGCGCCGTCATTGCGGGCGTGCAGGCCGACGGCACTTGCTGGGCCGGCGGCACCACTTGGCATGGCCTCGCCGCCATGCGCATTTCGGTGTCCAATTGGGCGACGAGTGAGGACGACGTCGCGCTCAGTGCCGATGCGATGCTGCGCGTGTACCGCAGCCTGCGCCAAAAAGGGCCGTGCAATTCAGGCGGGTAACAGGAATAGTCGGCGTGGATGGAGAAACACGGCCGCCGATCGTTGCCGCGCTGGACGCCATGCTGGAAAATGCCAGCCAGATCGGGTCGGGGTCTGCGTGGCATGGGATATCGCGCGGTCGCGATGACCCGGCGTGGCACGCGTCGTCGCCGCAGCCTGCGGGCCCTCACCGGCGGTTGCTGCCGGAAAGTGCACTCTGACCCCGGTTTCAAGTGTTGGCATCATTTCTGCAAGCCTTCAAAGAACCGCCCTGACCCGAAACGATGCCTCCAACACTTCCCCCGCTCGCCGAGGTGCTCGACCTCATGCCCGACGCGGTGTGCGTCGTCGACCCGGAAGGGCGGCTCCTGTTCGTCAACGCGAGCTTCCAGCGCATCTTCGGCTATGCGCCCGACGAGGTGGTGGGCAGGCAGCTCTTCAGCCTGCTCCATCCGGATGACCTCGAGATGACGACCGGGCAGGCCGAACGGGTGATGGCGGGGGAGCTGCAGCGCCACTTCCGCAACCGCTATGTCCACAAGGATGGGCATACCGTGGATATCCAATGGTCGGCACGCTGGTTGCCGGAGCATCGCGTGCGGATCGGGGTCGGCCACGAAGTGACCGACCTGCGGCGCGCCGAACGCGAACTCGAGCATCGCGCCAACCATGACTCGCTGACCGGGCTTGTCAACCGGCACCGCTTGCGTACGGAACTGCGAGCCGCGATCGATCAAGCGGCCGACGAGGGTGGCGGGCTGGCGCTTTTGTACATCGACCTTGACGGCTTCAAGCATGTCAACGATCGCGGTGGCCATGCCGTCGGCGACCGCTTGTTGCGCGAGCTGGCCGGGCGCATGCAGCGGGGCGTTCGGCAAAAAGACCTGGTCGCACGCGTCGGCGGTGACGAGTTCGTGGTGCTGCTGCCCGATTGCCGCGATGTGCGCGCCGCGCGGGAAGTTGCCGACAGCCTGCGGGCGCGCCTTACCGCACCGTACCGGCTGCCGGAAGGGCTGTTTCAACTGGACGCAAGTATCGGCGTGGCCATGTTTCCCGCCGACGGGGCCGATGCGGAAGCCTTGCTGATGCACGCCGATGGGGCGATGTACGCCGCCAAGCATGGCGACCGCACGCGTGTCGAAAACGTCGTCGAGGGACTGAAAACCGGCACCGGGGCGTGATCGGCGAGGTGTTGCCGCCGAACTGATGGACGAATCTGCGGCGCACAGATCGGCCACGCTGCGCAAAACTGTCCACCGTGATGTCGCACAACGATTGCCGGCGGGTCTGAAGCCCGGCCTGTTTGGCCGCGTAGGCCCGACTGCAGGACCTCTGGCTGATCGGGGCCCGCCAGTCGCCACTGCGCC
>JBOHYV010000436.1:0-1865 GCA_050738135.1 Rhodanobacteraceae bacterium
AGTCGCCGACATCGGCCTCGTCGGCGACCTGTTCAAAATCGTGCCGGAGCTGGAAGCGGCGGTGTAAGGAGTGCCGTGGACGAAGGCTCACGATCCGTTCGAGAACTTAGGCCTATTCCTTGTACATCGCCGGAATACGGCGCATGTAGCTGACGCCGGGATCACAACCAGTCGATCCGTTACAATTGCACCGTTCTCCGATCCGGCTTCGACATGTCGAACGACGCACCGTTGTGGACCCCCAATGCCGAGCGCAGGGAGCGCACCAACCTGCACCGTTTTGTGCGCTTCGTGCGCGATGCCACCGGCAACAGCGACATCGGCAGCTACGCGCCGCTGTATGACTTTTCGATCCGCCATCCCGACCGGTTCTGGCAACTGGTGTGGGAGTTTTGCGGCGTGCGCGCAACGGGCGAGTTCGAGCCGGCGCTTGTCGACGGCGAACAGATGCCGGGCGCACACTGGTTCCCGGACGTCAAGCTCAACTTCGCGCAGAACCTGTTGCGCTTCAAGGACGAAAAACCCGCGCTGATCTTCCGCAACGAATGGGGACACCAGCGCGAAATCACCTACGCGCAACTGCACGCGATCGTCGGCCGCACCACCCACGCACTGAGGCAGGCCGGCGTCGGCAAGGGGGATCGGGTCGCGGCGTACCTGCCGAACCTGCCGGAAACCATCATCGCGATGCTGGCGGCCACATCCCTCGGCGCAACGTGGTCGTCGGCGTCACCCGATTTCGGCGTCAATGGCATCGTCGACCGCTTCGGCCAGATCGAACCGAAGGTGTTGTTCTGCGCCGACGCCTACGCCTACGGCGGCAAGCGCCACGATTGCCTCGCCAAGGTGCGCGAGGTACTGGGCAAGATCCCGTCGATCGAAACATGCGTGGTGATTGCGTACTCCGGTGAACCACTGCAACTGGACGGTCTGCGCAATGCGGTGTCATGGAACGATTTCGTTGGCAATGAAGACCATCCGCTCGAGTTCGTGCCGACGCCGTTCGAGCATCCGATCTACATCATGTATTCGTCCGGCACCACCGGCAGACCCAAGTGCATCGTGCACGGCGCCGGCGGCACGCTGCTACAGCACCTGAAGGAACTGGTGTTGCACACCGACCTGAAACGCGAGGACCGCATCTTCTACTACACCACGTGCGGGTGGATGATGTGGAACTGGCTGGTGTCGTCACTGGCGGTCGGCGCAGCCGTGGTGCTGTACGACGGATCGCCTACGTATCCGGACGGCAACGCGCTGTGGAACCTCGCCGATGAGGTCGGCATTTCCATCTTCGGCACCAGCGCCAAGTGGATCGACGCGACGGCCAAGATGGGCATCAAACCGCGCGAGACCCACAAGCTCACGCAGCTCAAGACCATCCTCTCGACCGGCTCGCCGCTTGCGCCGGAAAGTTTTGACTATGTCTATCGTGACGTGAAAGAGCGCGTGCTGCTGGCATCGATCTCGGGCGGCACCGACATCGTTTCCTGCTTCGCGCTCGGCAATCCGGTGTTGCCAGTGTACCGCGGCGAACTGCAATGCCGCGGACTCGGCATGAAGGTGGAAATCCTTGATGAGTCGGGCAACCCGGTGCACGAACAACCGGGTGAACTCGCCTGCGCCGCGCCGTTCCCGTCGATGCCGATCGGGTTCTGGAACGACCCCGAGGGCGAAAAATACCGCGCCGCGTATTTCTCGAAAGTGCCCGGCGTGTGGTGCCACGGCGACCGCGCCGAACTCACCGTGCACAACGGCATCATCATCCATGGCCGTTCCGACGCCACCCTGAATCCCGGCGGGGTGCGCATCGGCACCGCCGAAATCTACCGGCAAGTCGAGCAACTGCCGGAAGTGCTGGAATC
>JBOHYV010000437.1:0-1862 GCA_050738135.1 Rhodanobacteraceae bacterium
TTGGCCTGTTTCTGCACCCAGCCGGTGATTTCGGTGCCGGCCGGGCCGCCGTTGACCGGGTTGTACTTGAAACCGCCGTTGTCTGGCGGATTGTGCGACGGCGTGATCACGATGCCGTCGGCCAGCGCGGAATCACGCCCTCGATTGTGTACGAGGATCGCATGCGAGATCGCGGGCGTCGGGGTGAACTCGCCGCCCTTCGACGTCAGCACTTCGACGCCGTTGGCGGCCAGCACTTCCAGCGCAGACTTGAAGGCGGGCTTCGACAGCGCGTGCGTATCGAAGCCGATGAACAGTGGGCCAGTGATCGCCGCCCCGGCACGATAGTCGCAGATGGCCTGGGTGACGGCGAGGGTGTGCCATTCGTTGAAACTGCCATCCAGCGAGGTACCGCGATGGCCCGAAGTTCCGAACGCGACGCGTTGCGCCGGATTGGACGGGTCTGGCCGTATATCCGCATAAGCGGCCAAAAGCTTGCCGATGTCGACAAGGATGTCTTTTGGCGCCGGCTTGCCCGCGAGCGGACTGATCTTTTCGCCGCTCATCAAAGGGCCTTGCGCGCCGCACGATAACGCCGGATCAGCGCGTTGGTGGAACTGTCATGCCCGAGTTTCGGCTCGGCGGCATCCTGCAACTGCGGGATCACTTTCTTGGCGAGCTGTTTGCCCAGTTCCACGCCCCACTGGTCGAAGGAATCGATGTGCCAGATGGCGCCCTGGGTGAAAACGCTGTGTTCGTACAGCGCGACCAGCGCACCCAGCGAATGCGGCGTCAGGCTTTCGGCAAGAATGGTGTTGGTGGGCCGGTTGCCCTCGCATACCCGGTGCGGCACCAGCCATTCCGGCGTGCCTTCCGCGCGCACCTGCGCGGGTGTCTTGCCGAACGCCAGCGCCTCCGTTTGCGCGATCAGGTTGGCCATCAGCAGGTCGTGCTGGCCACCCAGCGGATTCAGCGAGTGCATGAACCCGATGAAGTCGCAGGGGATCAGGCGGGTGCCCTGGTGGATCAACTGGTAGAACGAATGCTGGCCATTGGTGCCGGGCTCGCCCCAGTAGATCGGACCGGTCGGGTAGTCCACGTGCTCGCCGGACAGCGTCACGTGCTTGCCGTTCGACTCCATGGTCAACTGTTGCAGGTACGCGGGAAAACGCTTCAGGTATTGTGCGTAAGGCAACACCGCCACGGTTTGCGCGCCGAAGAAATCGTTGTACCAAACCGAAAGAAGGCCCATCAACAACGGCAGGTTGCGCGTCGCGGGTGCGGTTCTGAAATGTTCGTCCATCGCATGGAAGCCGGCCAGCATCTCGCGGAAGGCCTCCGGCCCGATCGCCAGCATCGTGGACAGGCCGATCGCCGAATCCATCGAGTAGCGGCCGCCGACCCAGTCCCAGAAGCCGAACATGTTGGCGGTGTCGATGCCGAACTTTTCCACCTCTTCCGCATTGGTCGACACGGCAACAAAATGCTTGGCGATCCCCGATTCGTCGCCACCGAGTTTCTGCAGGCACCAGTCGCGTGCCGCGTGCGCGTTGGTCAGCGTCTCCAGCGTTGTGAAGGTCTTGGAGCAGATGACGAACAGCGTTTCCTCGGCGTCGAGGTCGCGCGTGGCTTCGACGAAGTCGGTGGGGTCGACGTTGGACACGAACCGGAATGCCATGTCGCGGCGGCTGTAATGCTTCAGCGCCTCGTACGCCATCACCGGGCCAAGGTCGGACCCGCCGATGCCGATGCTGATCACGTTGCGGATCGCCTTGCCGGTATGCCCGCGCCATGCACCCGAGCGCACCTTGTCGCTGAAGGCGGCCATGCGGTCGAGCACTTCGTGCACTTCGGGTACGACATCCTTGCCGTCGACGAGGATC
>JBOHYV010000438.1:0-1839 GCA_050738135.1 Rhodanobacteraceae bacterium
CGACTATCTCGGCGGCGTTGCCGTGAAGCGCGGCGAAGTGGCATTATTGGAAAACTGCCGGATGAACGTCGGCGAGAAAGCCGACGACGAAACACTCGCGAAAAAATATGCGGCGTTGTGCGACGTGTTCGTGATGGACGCATTCGGCACCGCGCATCGTGCCCAGGCATCCACCCACGGCGTGGCGAAATTCGCGAAGGTCGCTTGTGCGGGTCCACTGCTCAGCGGCGAACTGGATGCGCTCGGCAAGGCGCTGCAGGATCCGGCACGCCCGCTGCTCGCGATTGTCGCCGGTTCCAAGGTGTCCACCAAGCTCGACCTTTTGCAAAGCCTGGTCGAACAGGTCGATCGGTTGATCGTGGGCGGCGGCATCGCAAACACCTTCATCGCGGCAGCCGGTTACAAAGTCGGGAAATCGTTGCACGAGCCCGACCTGCTGGGCGCGGCGCGCAAGGTGATGGCAAATGCTTCCCGCCGCAGCGCCGACGTGCCGATTCCGACCGACGTGGTGGTGGCGCCGAGCGTCGCAGCCGGTGCGCCCGCGACGGTGAAGGCGGTCGACCAGGTCGGTGACGATGAAATGATCCTCGACATCGGTCCGGACACCGCAAGACGCTATGCCGCCTTGATCGCCAAAGCCGGCACCGTGGTGTGGAACGGCCCCGTCGGCGTGTTCGAGATCGACGCGTTCGGCCACGGTACCGAAACCGTCGCGCATGCGATCGCCGATGCGGATGCCTTCTCCATAGCGGGCGGTGGCGACACCCTGGCGGCCATCGACAAATACGGGATCGCCGACAAGCTTTCGTACATCTCGACCGGTGGCGGCGCGTTCCTGGAATTCCTGGAAGGCAAGACTCTGCCTGCTGTCGCCATGTTGGAGTCGCGTGCGCGCGGATGACCTTCTTGCTCGCAAAAAGTTTCATCGATGCGCGCATCGCGGTTTCATGCATGCGATGAACCGCCCCTGAGGCTTCACGGAAACCTTAACGAACGTTGCCGTTTGCCCCCAGTCTCAGTGACCAAGCGTATGCATACGCATGCGTGAACAACCACGATGGAGACAAACATGCGCAACACTGCAATCGCCCTCGCCGTCACCGCGGTTTTTGCGGCCGCCCCCGTTTTCGCACAGCAGGCCACCCCGCCTCCGGGTGCGGACAGCGGCTTCTTCATCAACGGCAACGTGGGCCCCAGCAACATCAAGCACGGCATCAACAATGGCAGCGACACCGGTTACGCCGTCGACGGTGGTTACCGTTGGGCGGTAGCGCCGAATTTCGCGATCGGGCCTGAAGTGGGTTACAACGATCTGGGCAACGTCAACGTCACGAACGTGTTCAACTCCAGCCCGGTACTTGCGCACAACAAGGCCTCGCTGCATGGCTGGACCGCAGGCGCCAATGCCCACTACACCTTCGCCCCCAACTGGTACGTGTCCGCACGCGGCGGCCTGTACGCCTGGAACGGTCACGGGCTCAGCAACGACCTCAACCCCGTGAGCACCCACCGCAATTCCGATGGCTGGTTCGGGGGCGTCGGCGTGGGCTACGATTTCACGCGCAAGTTCGGGGTCGGCGTGGGTTACGACTACTACCATGCCAGCAAGGACAACCTCAACCTCACCACGGACATGGTGTCCGCGCAGGCCGAGTTCCGGTTCTGATCCTTTCGCTGCGCAAGCGGCACAGCCCGGGCGAGCGCGCCCGGGCTGATTTTCGTCGGCGCTGATTTTCGTCGGCGCGTTCAGTGACCGGCGGTTGCGTCTTCGATCGCCTTGGCCTGCTTTTTCGCCTGGTCATTGACGATGTTCTGCACGTTCTTCGCGTTGTTCAGGGC
>JBOHYV010000439.1:0-1794 GCA_050738135.1 Rhodanobacteraceae bacterium
CCCAAGCCGGTGAGTATCGCGCTGGCAAGCAATCGACGCATTCTTCAACATCCTGGAGGATCGTTTCCCGAGGACCAATGCCGGTAGCACAAAACGTACCGTCTTTGGGCCGGGATTATACGCCACCGAATTACAATTTGCTAACAATTGCTGAACGCATCGTCCGGTTGCCACGCGCCCCCTACGGACCGCGCAAGGCTTCAGCTGCGGCCATCCCGGCCTGCTTCCGCAACCTCCGCGCCCGGAAACTGATCGAGTCAGCTGCGCGACTGCAACGCAGCGCCGCCCGGGGCGATCACGGCGGCCGGGGTGCCGCCCAATCCGTGCAATCCGGACCACGCGCGCGTTTTTCACGGCACGACAGGGTTTACACTCACACCCTGCGCAGGGGTTGGACAATTCATGGCAGGCGACGTTCACCATCTGGCCGTTCCGGCCAGCCAGCCGCCCACCGCGGCCGCATTGTTGCGGGCCAGCGGCAGGCTTTGGGCCGCCATGGATCCGGACAGCGTGGTTGCCGCTGCGCGCGCATTGCTGAACGAATTTTTCCCGGGGACAAAGCTCCAGCGGTGCCCACGTGACGGCGGCATCCATGCCGTCGCCAACGCCTCGGAACGTCGCCTGCAAATCGGGCTTTCCGCACGCGAGGTGCTCATGATCACCGCGCCCGGCGATCATGTCGGCGGGAAGCCGCTGGAAGCCGTGGCGGAGTTGATCGGCGCACGCATCGACGCACTCACGAGACAAACCGCACTTGCGGAATCGGTCGAGCAACTCGGCCGCGCCGAACGTTTGCAGCGAGCCCTTTACGCCATTGCCGACCAGGCCAGCGCGGCCGGGGCAGACCCGACCGAGATGTTCAAGGTCCTGCACCACATCGTCGCTTCCCTGATGTATGCGGAAAACTTCTACATCGCGCTCTTCGATGCCAAGCGTGACAGCGTGCGGTTCCCGTATTACGCGGACACGGTCGACACCGAGTTGCTCGATCCCGACCACGACCTCCCGATGTCCGAAGTCCTGCACGGCCCGACCTGGTACGTGATTCGCGAAGGCAAACCGCTGATGGGTTCGCTGCCGGCGATCGGCCTGCAGGTCAACGGACCTTTCCACAGCACCGGCGCCGATTGCGTGGACTGGCTGGGCGTGCCATTGCTGCGCGGCAGCGAAGTCGTGGGTTGCGTGGTGGTGCAAAGCTACGACGAGGCACACCACTACGACGAGCAGGACAAGGCCCTGCTCATCTACGTTGCGCAACATATCCAGACCGCCCTGGAGCGTCGCCTGGCGCATGCGGAGCTGGAACACCGCGTCAGCGAGCGCACCGAGGCGTTGCGCGACGCCAATCGCGTGTTGCAACAGCAGGTACTGGAACGACAACGTGGCGAACGGCTGCAGGCTGCGCTGTTCCGCATCGCCGAACTGGCGGGCACCGCCGACAGCATCGACAACTTCTACGCCGCCGTGCACCGCGTGGTGGGCGGGCTGCTGTACGCGCGCAATTTCTATATCGCGCTATTGTCCGAAGACGGCGCCGAGTTGTCGTTTCCGTACTGGGTGGACGAGCGCGACCGCCAGCGCGAGCCGCGCAAGCTTGCCAACGGCCTGACCGAATACGTGCTGCGACACAGTACCGCGCTGCTTGCGAACGCACCTGAAATCGCGCAGCTGCGCGCCGAAGGCGAGGTCGCGCAACAGGGCGCCGATTCCATATGCTGGCTTGGCGTGCCGCTGGTGTGCGCCGAACACACGGTGGGCGCACTGGTGGTGCAGAGTTATTCGCCCGAACACCGC
>JBOHYV010000440.1:0-1791 GCA_050738135.1 Rhodanobacteraceae bacterium
AGGCGAGCCAACGGATCGCGAAAAAACTGAAAGGCCACCTGATGCTGGTGACGGGCTCGATCGACAACAACGTGTCGCCCGAGAACACCTACGCGCTGGTCAACGCACTGATGAATGCCGACAAGGATTTCAGCATGCTGGTGGTGCCGAACGAACGCCATCACTACGGCAAGCACACACCGTATGTCACGCGCCGCATGTTCGACTTCTTTGTCCGCTACCTCGCAGGCAACGCGCCGCCGCACGAGTTTGCCGGGATGCCGAAGGACCTGACCCAGTGAAGTGCGTCGCCCCGAATGTTCCGGAGAACCCATGCGCGGACGGCGGACTCTCCTCTACCGACAGTGGACATCCACCCGCGCGGGTCGGAGAGTGCGCAGGGAAGGTCACCGCCGCCGTCTTCCCCCGAAACGCCGTTCGGCCCGCACATCGTCAAGGTGCATCATCGAGGGTCATCGCACTCCGGATCGGCGCCGATGCGGTGCGGTGCAGGTCCAGCACCACGATTTCGTTGTCGCCTTCGCGCCAGAACGGCGCGGGGCAGAACAGGCGCTGTTGCGGCCCGATGTTCCAGTAGCGGCCAAGCAACCGGCCGTTGACCCACAAATAGCCCTTGTTCCACCCGCTCATGTCGAGGTAGCAATCGCCGAGTCGATCCAGGTGCAGCGCGGCCCTGAACAACACACCGGGCCGCGTCGGCTGGTCGCGCAAGGGCTTCAAACCTGCGAGCCAGGCTTCGTCCAGCGGCAGGCCGACGACATCCCAGCCGCGCAACACCTCGCCATCGAGTTGCACATCGCCGACGATGCCCTTGCGGTCGGCCATCGCATGGCCATATCCGACGTGGCCGAAACTGTCGACCAGGATTTCCAATGCCGCCGGCTTGCCACCGGCGCCACCGGACAGTGCCACGCGGCGTTCCGTGTGCAACGCCGGATGTTCGACCCGCGAGATGTAATCGACGTAGCGTCGATCATGAAAGACGAGCGCATAATCCCGCACGCCATTGACTTCGAGCTCGGCGCCGCCACGAATGGAGCGGCGGTACAAGACCATGCCCTGGTTTTGCCCTAACAACAGCTCGTTGCCCTCGGGGTGATCCGCGTGACTCGCTGGCGGCAGGTTGTCCCACAACGCGGCGAACACCTCCGGCACGACCGGCGCGAACGCGATGGTGGGCGGCGGCGCCGGCACTTCGGCAAGCGGCTGCTTCGCGTGCGCGGCGAGCAGCGCGCGGAACGTGTGATAGTCCCGCGTCGCGACCCCGCGCTCGTCGATCGGCGCGCCGTAGTCGTAACTGGTGATCACCGGCTGGAAGTGCGAATAGTCGTCGCGCGCGTTGGCGCCGGCGCCGAAACCGAAATTGGTGCCGCCGTGGACCACGTACAGGTTGAACGACCGGTTTTCGCCGAGCAGTTTGCGCAAGGTGGGCGTGAAATCGTTGCGCGCAAAGGTCTTGTCGCCCCAGTGGGTCAGCCAGCCGGGGTAGCCTTCGCCCATCCACACCGGCATTTCGCCCGCGATCGCCTGTCCGCCCGCAAAATCGGTATCACCGTCAAGGCCGAGCGCGGCGTACGGCAAATACGTGTGCGCCTTGCGGATCTGCGCAAGGCCGTCGGAGATCGAGAACGGCCCGTGCACGCCGTGCTGTTGCCACAGCGTACGCAGCGCTTCGAGGTAGGCGAGATCATGCCCGAACGATGCGTATTCGTTTTCGATCTGCAGCATCAGCACCGGACCGCCGTTGATCGCCAGCAGCGGTTTCACGACCGGCGCGAGCGTGCCGATGTA
>JBOHYV010000441.1:0-1746 GCA_050738135.1 Rhodanobacteraceae bacterium
CCGGTGGTGTATGCAATGTCCACCGCGCTGACCTTCGCGGTGCTGGCGTTCCTGCTGCTGGTGACGTGGATCGTGGCGCACGGCGTGCGCCGCCGTCGCGCAGTCGCGCGCCGGGTGCCATGGAACGGCGGTATCGTACGGCTGCGCCCGGAGATGACCTATACGGCGACGGTGTTCTCGGCACCAGTACGGGTGTTGTTTCACGCGGTGTTCAACCCCGAGGTCGCGGGCAAGGAACAACGTCAGGGCGCGTTCCTCACCGCACGTACGCGTCACGAAGTCCGCGTCCACGTCGTGAACCGTCTGTTCATCCATCCGGCCGTAGTGGCCGCGCAACGCATCGCGGGCGGCCTTGCCGAACTCCACCACGGCAAGGTGACCGCTTACGCCGCGTACGTGCTTGCCGCCTTGACCGTCGTGGTGCTCGCCGTCAGGATCCTCTATCTCTCATGAGCGATATTGCCTGGGCTTTCCTGGCTCTCGCGTTCGCGTTCGGCGCATCGCTCGTGCCCGCTTCGAAATGGCGCGCGGCCGGGTTTCTCCTCGGCAGTTGGGCAGCCGCACTACTGGTACTGATCGGCAGCATCGGCACGCTCGCGAGCGGCGCGTCGCTGACGGCAACGCCCGGGTCGCTCGCGATCCTGCCGGGATTCGACTTTGCGCTTGATCCCTTGCGCGCGTACTTCCTGCTGATCTCGGCCGCAGTGTACGCACTTTCGGTGCCGTTCATCGTGCGCGATATCCGCGTACGCTCGCCGCAACGCAGCCACTTGATACTGGCGTGCGCAACCGTGTTGTTCGCGGCCATGCTCACGGTTCCGCTGGCCGCGGGCATCGTCAGTCTCCTGTTCGGTTGGGAAATCATGTCGCTCGCGCTCGCGGCGTTGGTGTTTCTTGGCCGGGACGAAGCCGTGCAAGTGCGTGCCGGGCTGCTCACACTCGCCTTTTCCGAAGCCGGCGCACTGGCGGCGCTGGCGGGACTGCTGATACTGGCGGCGACAGCGGGCACCACCTCGCTGGCCGGCATCGGCGCGGCAGCGCCGCAACTGCCGGCCGGCGCGATATGGGCAGGCTTCCTGCTGACGTTCTTCGGCTTCGGCGTCAAGACCGGAATCGTGCCGGTCAACGCATGGATGAGCGATGCTTACGCGGCCGCGCCGCGCGGACTGCTGCCGGTCTTTTCTGGCGCGACCTTGAACCTCGGCGTGTTCACGTTGTGGACGGTGGATGGACCGCTTGCGGGCCACGCGCTGTGGCCGGCACTGGTGGTGCTCGTGATCGGCGCGCTGACTGCGGTGCTGGGGATCATGTACGCGCTGGCCGACAGCAACATGACGCGGCTGTTGACCCACAGTTCGATCGAAAATCTCGGTATCGTGGTGGCTGCGCTGGGCGCGGGCTTTGCATTCGAGGCGATGCAGCGCCCGACGCTGGCCGCGCTGGCGCTGATGGCCGGCCTCTATCACATGCTCAACCACTCGGCGTACAAGACGCTGCTGTTCATCGGTGCGGGCGGCATCGGCGACGCACTCGGCCACGGCGATTTGAACCGTTTGGGCGGTCTGCTGCGACGGGCGTCGCTGTTCGGCACATTGTTCCTGCTGGGTTGTTTTGCGATCGCGGCATTGCCGCCGCTCAACGGTTTCGTCAGCGAGTGGCTGACGCTGCAATCGCTGTTGCGCGTAGTGGAGGTCGGCCCCATCCCGGTGCGCATCGTGTTCGCACTGTGCGGCGCCCTGCTCGCGT
>JBOHYV010000442.1:0-1743 GCA_050738135.1 Rhodanobacteraceae bacterium
TGCTTCCCACCCCCTTCGGTACGAAGGGGGTCGCGCGCCGCAGGCGCCGGGGGGATGCCCGGTCGTGCCTCAGGCCAGCAACCCCGCCACCGCTGCACGTGCCTGCTCCAGGCCCGTCCCCGCGGTGGCCGAGAGCGCGATGGTCTGCGCGCCCCAGTTTTCCCTGGCAATTTCCGCATCGACCTCGCTCTGTCGCGTGCGCGCCTGCGCACGTGAAAGCTTGTCGACCTTGCTGAGCAGCACGACACAGGGGCGTTCGATCGCTGCACAGAACGCCAGCATCTGGCGGTCGAAAGTCGTCAAGGCGTGACGAATGTCGGCGATCAAGGCCAGTCCGCGTAGCGACCGCCGATCGCGCAGATAGGCATCGATCGTGTGACGCCAGTGCTCGCGCAGCGACGACGGCACCTTGGCGTAGCCATAACCGGGCAGGTCCACCAGGCGGCGTCCACTTGGCAACGCGAACACCACCATCTGCTGCGTCCGGCCGGGCGTTTTGCTGGTACGCGCCAGCGCGGATTGCCCCGTCAGCGCGTTGAGCGCGCTGGACTTGCCGGCGTTGGAGCGACCTGCGAACGCGATCTCGGCGCCCGCATCAGGCGGCAACTGGTCGAGCCGATGGGCGGCCAGCACGAACGCGGCGCCACGCAAGGGGTTGTCGGAAGAAACCATTGGATGCTCCGGATAACGGGTGGTTGCGGCGCTCTTCAGCCCGCTGGGGCCGAGGGGCGGCTTGGCGGGGTTTGGGACCGTGTCGTCAAACAGGCCATGACTACCGCATCCGCGTTCGTTGATGTTGCCGCGATCCGGAGCCCCGCCACGGGACGGACGGACGACATGTTTGACCGTGTTTGCCGCCGCAGCGATAATTCCGCGGTTCGCGCCGGCCGTTGGCCGGCACCAGGCCTTATGGGAAAGAGAGGATTCTATGGGTTTCCGGCGCTCTTTTGCTGTCATGGTCACGCTCGCCGCCACGGCGCCGATCGCGCTGGCGCTGTCCGCGCCGCCGCCCAGCGCGCCTCCGGCGAAGCCGGCAACTTCGGCCGCCGCCAACCGCGCACCCGCGAGCAGCACGAGTGCCGCCGCACCAGCCAGTTCCGCAAGTGCGGCCAAGGCGGCGGAAGCCGAATTCACCAAGCTCAAGGCGGCGAAGACCAACCCGGGTGACGCCAAGGCAGGTCAGGCGAAGGCTGTCGCCTGCGGCGCCTGCCACGGCATGGACGGCAATTCCACCATCGCGCAATATCCCAAGCTGGCCAGCCAGAGCGAACAATACATTGTCACCGAATTGATGCGCTTCAAGAGCGGTACACGGCAAAATGCGATCATGCAGGGCATGGCTGCGCCCCTGTCACCGCAGGACATGCACGATATCGGCGCGTATTTCGCCACGCAGAAACGCCTGCCGGGCGTGGCCGACGAGAAACTGGCCAGCGTCGGCGAGAAGCTCTACCGCGAGGGCGACGCCGGCCGCAACATTCCCGCTTGCATGGCCTGCCACGGCCCCGACGGCGCCGGCAATCCAGGCTGGCGCGTTCCCGACATCGGCGGTCAGCATGCGGACTACATCCAGCAACAGTTGCAGGCGTGGCATGACGGCGCGAGCTGGGGCAGCGATACGCACGCCCAGATCATGCCGACCATCGCCCAGCGCCTGACCGAGAAGGACATCACGGCGGTATCCAGTTACGTCGAAGGGCTGCACGCCGCGCCTGCACCCAAGCCGGCGGCTGCATCCCAAAC
>JBOHYV010000443.1:0-1703 GCA_050738135.1 Rhodanobacteraceae bacterium
CAAAAGGCAAGCCGGATGCGTGCGGAGCCGCCCTATGCCGCGGAGCGTAATCCGTATGGGTTCTGGCTCCCGTCGTCGCCCGGGAATGCTGGCCGTAGTCCCGATTCCCGTGCTCGATGCCGGTCAGATTTCCCGAAAGCAGTCCCTCGCGACCGGCTACAACGGGTCGACATCACCCGTAGTCCGTACGACGGACGCGTGTTTTTAGGTACGGCGGGCGTGGACTCGTCGGGGGGCTTCGAGGTTGTTTCGAAAACAGATCGGACTTGCCTTACCGAAAGTACCAGATGGCTCCGACTATCGCAGCGACGGTCACTGCCGCTGCAAGTCCCAGAATGATGTACGCGCCGCGCGTCAACCCCTTGATGACTTGTTTGAACTGCTCGCGATCATTGACCCGGGGGAAGGGCGCTTCCGGCACCGGCACGCCGATGAAATCGCAAAGCGGCTTCCAGCCCTCCTTCACGCTGAACAGCAGCAGCCGATCCGGTGGCACGGCAGCCTGCACGTCGACGATATGCTGGTGGTAGTCGGCGATGGCTTTTGCGCGATCGTTCATGGTGCCCCGGTGCGCGCGTTGCCAGATCAGCTTGTGGCACATGTCGCCCAGCTTGCGCCCGAACGGTGTGACGAGCTCGAGAACCTTGAATTGCCACAGCGACTCGGTGAAATAGATGGTGGCCCGGGTACTTTCGTACCACGCGTCTGCGCCGCCCGGATGCAGCGACAACAGGACCTTGGCTTCAGGGTAGGCTGCGATCAGTTCGCGCCATACGCTGCTCGCGGGATTGTCCACCGCGGCGGTGTATCTGGAGAAGACGGTTTCCCAATCGTGTTGCTTGCCCGCGGGTGCGTTGGCCACCATGCGCCAGAAACCCAGGTGCGACTTGTTGTCCTTGTTCTCCAGCACTTCGAACATGTGATAGCACGGGAACCCGAGTTGATTGAGTGCCGTGCAGATGGACATGGTGCCGGTGCGGCCGAAGCCGGCGCCGATGATCTTCAGGGGCATAGTGTGTCTCCACGTCTTGCGACAACACGGCACCACGTCACTCGAGGCTTGCACAAGCGACGCTGGCGGGTTCCACCGCCGCAGCAGAAGTTCGATTCGCGACGCGCCCCATCCCGACGCGCCCATCCCGATAAGTAGCGGGCGCCATTCTGGCACGCCGGATGCGTGGCAGCAGGTCAAACGTACAGGCCGGACTCCACAGGTTCGTCAGCAACAGTTGTCCTGGCAACGGACGGTCGCCACAGACCGGTTTGGATCGGTCAGCGCCAGTTCCTGTCGTTGCTCGCCGCGGTTGCGGGCTATCGTCGCAGAATCGGCCACGACCGGACCGTCGCGACCCGAATCGCGTCGCTGCATAGCCGTCATTGCCGATTGCTGTGGCGTTGGGCGCCAGGGGTGTCGCTTGCGCAGGCGCAAGGCCCGCCACCTGCGCTACTGCACCGTCGCGGTGGTGTAGCGCTTCGCGAGTTTCTGGAACGCAGGATCGGTACGCAGCGGCACGTACAGCGGATTGATGGCGAGGTCGTTGCAACCGATGGGCGTGGCGAGGCAGAGGCCTTGCAACTGCTTCAGCGCCTGGTCGTTCTCGCCGAGCGCAAGCCAGAGCTGCAGGAGATTGCTGGCCATGCCCGGATTGGACTGATAATGCGCGAGCTGCTGCACGGCCGCGAGCGCCTGCGGGCGCAGCTTC
>JBOHYV010000444.1:0-1697 GCA_050738135.1 Rhodanobacteraceae bacterium
CGCGCCACACAAGGGCACGGGCACGCTTGCGAATGGCGTCGTGATCGCCGCCGAACCCGGCGCCGAGGTCCACGCCGTGGCCTATGGTCGCGTAGCCTGGGCAAGCTTCATGCGCGGTTACGGCATGCTGGTGATCATTGACCAGGGTGGCGGCTGGATGAGCCTGTACGGCGGCAACGAGGCCACCCTGGTTTCAGTCGGCGACTGGGTCAAACCCGGCCAACCCATCGCAACGGTCGGGCGCGAACCGGAACAGGGCGGCGCGTGGTTCGGCTTGCGCGACGACGGCAAGCCGGTCAATCCGCAAGGATGGTTTGTCGCACAACATCGGCACCAGACAAAGCGCCTACAATGAGCCCCCGACCTCGCTTGCGCCATGATCGACGCGCCACCCGGTATTGCACATGATCCGACATTCACACGTTTTGCTCGGCTGCGCGCTGGCGGCCTGCGCAGGCATCGCCCTTGCGGCGCCGCCCGCCCCACCCGCCACGGCACCGGCTCCAGCGAGCACGGCGGCGGCACCGGCTTCCGCGGCCAGCGCCAGCGACGTTCCGGATATGCAGGAAATCCAGGCCTTCACGCGCGCGTTCGAGATGATCAAGCAGGCCTATGTCGATCCCGTCAGCAATCGCCAACTGATGCACTCGGCGATCCGGGGCATGTTGGCGGGGCTGGACCCGCACAGCGCGTTCCTGGACAAGCGCGAGCTCCAGGATCTGACCGAAGACACCTCGGGCGCCTATTCGGGTCTCGGTATTCAGGTGGCGCAGGTGAACCACCAACTCGTGATCGTCGCGCCGCTGGACGGCAGTCCGGCCAAGCGCGCCGGCATCCAGCCGGGCGACGTCATCGAGGCCATCGACGGTGTCGCGGTGCAACCCGACGCGATCGACGCAGCCATGACGAAATTGCGCGGACCGATCGGCTCGAAGATCACCTTGACGATCCTGCACCCCGACGGCAGCAAGCCGGCCACGGTTGACCTGACCCGTGAACGCATCCACGTCGCCAGCGTCACCACGCACATGCTGGCGCCGGGCTACGCGTACATCCGCATCAGCGAGTTCCAGGAAGGGACCGCGGACGAACTGACCGATGCGATCGAAACGCTCCAGAAATCGCACGGACCGTTGCACGGCGTGGTGCTGGACTTGCGTTCCAACCCCGGCGGCCTCGTCACCAGCGCGGTCGGCGTCGCCGACGATTTCCTCAATTCGGGAATGATCGTCAGTACCCGCGGCCGGCTGACCCAATCCGACCTGAAGTTCAGCGCGACCCCGGGTGATCTCCTGAATGGCGCGCCGATGGTGGTACTGGTGGACAACGGCACCGCGTCGGCTGCGGAAATCGTCACCGGAGCGCTCAAGGACCACCACCGCGCGCTGGTCATGGGCCGCCGTACGTTCGGCAAGGGCTCGGTGCAGACCATCCTGCCGCTCGGCAATGGCGACGCCTTGAAGCTGACCACCGCGCGTTATTACACGCCGGACGGCACCTCGATTCAGGTCGCCGGCATCACCCCCGACATCGTGCTGGGCAACGTCACGGTCGATGTCAACCGCAGCCCGTCGCTGGTCGAGGACGAGCACGAAAGCGACCTGCCCAACCACCTTGCCGGCAGCCACCCCGCGGCCACCGAGGCGGATGCAGGTGATCTTGCGGTCAAGGACTATGCGTTGTCCGAAGCCTTGCAC
>JBOHYV010000445.1:0-1697 GCA_050738135.1 Rhodanobacteraceae bacterium
TTGTAACGCTCTCGCCTGCTCACGGTGACTGCTCCGTCCGGGTTCGATGTGGTCAGCGCGGCCGCGCCGGGATGCGCGGTTTGACTTCGCCGACATCGCCGCACTGCGCGCGATGCCTGAGCGCATGGTCCATGAGCACCAACGCCAACATGGCCTCCGCGATGGGCGTGGCGCGTATTCCCACGCAGGGATCGTGCCTTCCCCTGGTCCGGACTTCCACTTCATCGCCGGCGGTGTTTACGCTGCGTCCCGGAACCGGAATGCTGGATGCCGGCTTCAACGCGATGGATGCGACAACGTCTTGCCCGCTGGAAATGCCGCCCAGTATGCCGCCCGCGCGATTGGACGTAAAGCCGTCCAGACGCATTTCATCGCGATGTTCACTGCCATGCCCGGCGACCGCAGCGAAGCCCGCGCCGATCTCGACGCCCTTGACCGCATTGATCGACATCAGCGCCGCCGCCAGGTCTGCATCCAGCTTGCCGTACACCGGCTCGCCCCAGCCCGGCGGCACACCGGTCGCCACGACATTGACCCGCGCGCCACAGGAATCGCCGGCCTTGCGCAAACTGTTGATGTGCGCCTCCAGCTGGGGCACCTGCTGCGCGACCGGCCAGAAGAACGGGTTCGATTCCACCACGCCGAAGTCGATCGCGGCCGGGTCCGCAAGCTCCGACACGATGTCGCCCATCTGCGCCAGCCAGCCATGCACCTCGATCCCGAACTTGTCCTTCAGCCATTTTTTTGCGATCACCGCGGCCGCGACGCGCATGGTGGTCTCGCGTGCCGAAGCGCGTCCACCTCCGCGCGGATCGCGGATGCCGTACTTCTGCCAATAGGTGTAATCGGCGTGTCCGGGACGAAACGTTTGCGCGATTTCGGCGTAATCCTTCGAACGCGCATCGACGTTGCGAATCAACAATGCGATCGGCGTGCCGGTCGTCACGCCCTCGTACACGCCGGACAGGATCTCCACCTCGTCGGCCTCGTGGCGCTGCGAGGTCCAGCGGGATTTGCCGGTGGCGCGGCGCGCCAGATCGTGCACGAATTCGCCGGGCGCGATCGCGATGCCCGGTGGACAGCCATCGATCACGCAACCGATCGCCGGCCCGTGCGATTCGCCGAAGGTGGTGACGCTGAGCAGTTTTCCGAAGGTGTTGGAAGACACGGCGTGCGATCGTGTGCTGCGGATCGTGCAAGCTTACCCGCGGTCGGCGTCGTCTGCCGGCGCAGCCAGCCATTCCCGCTCCAGCAGGGCGTACCCCAGGTCATCGGCCCAGCCGTCGCCGTCACGCAAGCTTTTCCGGAAATGCGCTTCACGACGCATGCCGAGACCCTCCAGCAGCCTCATGCAAGCGACATTGTGCGGATCGACCGAGGCGACAACGCGATGCTTGCGCAGCCCGCCAAAAACGAAATCGAGCGCGACTTCCAGCGTTTCCCGGGCGTGGCCGTGGCGCTGGTGTGGAGGCGCGATGGTGATGCCCAGCTCGACCGTCGCGTCGTCGACGAAATGCAACCCGAGATCACCGATCAAGGCTCCCGACTTGCGCAAGCGGATCGCACGCTGCCACCAGGTACCGGGCACGTCCGGTGCGGCGGACTGCTGGTCTTCGATGAACTTCGCAGCGTCCGCGAGCGACGCCGGCTGCCAGCCCTGCCAGCGGCTCACCGCCGTATCGCCGCGATACGCGAAC
>JBOHYV010000446.1:0-1685 GCA_050738135.1 Rhodanobacteraceae bacterium
CTCGTAGAACCACGCGAACGCGACCCAGAACGGGAAGGCGACCACACAGGCGATGACGAACCAGCGCATCGCCCAGTTGGGTGCATTGAAAAGCGGCCCCAGCTGCGCGATGCCTTGCGAGAGCGCCTACACCGCGCCGGCATAGAACACCGCCGCACGCAGCACGTTGCGGCGCTTCAGTTCCGCAAAGAAGGTCGAACGAACCGCCATGGTGCAATGACGTTCCCCGCCGGCGACAGGCCGGCCTCCATACGCCCGTTAGTGTCCGCCCGGCATGCGGGCGGCGCAAGCACCGCCACCGATCCTGCGCTGTGGCGAGGGGACGCTTCCGCTAGAATGTCGCTTTCCACACACGACCCGATCATGACCTCCCTGATTTTCGTCACCGGCGGCGTGGTGTCCTCGCTTGGCAAGGGCATCGCGTCGGCGTCGCTGGCGTCCATCCTCGAGGCCCGCGGCCTCAACGTGACGTTGATGAAGCTGGACCCTTACATCAACGTCGATCCCGGCACCATGAGCCCGTTCCAGCACGGCGAGGTGTACGTCACCGACGATGGCGCCGAGACCGATCTGGACCTCGGGCATTACGAGCGCTTCGTGCGCACCCGGTTGTCGGGCAAGAACTCGATCACCACCGGCAAGATCTACGAGGCAGTGATCCGCAAGGAGCGACGCGGCGATTACCTCGGGGCCACCGTGCAGGTGATCCCGCACATAACCAACCAGATCAAGCACGTGATCGACGAGGCGACCCGCGGCTTCGACGTGGCGCTGGTCGAGATCGGCGGCACCGTCGGCGACATCGAATCGCAGCCGTTCCTCGAAGCTGCGCGGCAATTGCGCATCGAGCGCGGCGCCGACAAGGTGCTGTTCATGCACCTGACCCTGGTGCCGTACATCAAGGCCGCCGGAGAGATCAAGACCAAGCCGACGCAACACTCGGTGAAGGAACTGCGCGCGCTCGGCATCCAGCCCGACATCCTGGTGTGCCGTTGCGAGGAGCCGCTGCCCGAGAATGAGCGCCGCAAGATCGCGCTGTTCACCAACGTACCGGAAAACGCGGTGATCAGCGCGGCCGACGCCGACACGATTTACAAGCTGCCGCTGTGGCTGCACAAGGAGGGCCTGGACGACATCGTGGTCGAGCGCCTGCATCTTGATGCAAGGCCCACCGACCTTTCCCAGTGGCAGCGCACGGTGGATGCAGTCGAAAGCCCGAAGGACGAGGTGCACGTCTGCATCGTCGGCAAGTACGTCGAACACAAGGATGCGTACAAGTCGCTGGGCGAGGCGTTGCGTCACGGCGGCATCCACAACTCGACCCGCGTGCAACTCGAATGGGTGGATTCGGAGACCATCGAAACCCGCGGCGCCGACGCGGTGCTGCACGACGCCGACGCGGTATTGGTACCGGGCGGATTCGGCAAGCGCGGCTTCGAGGGCAAGGTCCAGACGGTGAAATACGCGCGTGAACGCGGTATTCCGTATTTCGGGATCTGTTACGGGATGCACGCTGCGGTGGTGGAATTCGCGCGTGACATCGCGGGCCTGCCCGGCGCGGGGTCCACCGAGAACGATCGCGATTGCGCCGATCCGGTGATCGCGCTGATCACGGAATGGACGCAAGCTGCGGGCGACGTGCAACGTCGCGATGAGGACTCCGACCTCGGCGGCACCATGCGTCT
>JBOHYV010000447.1:0-1654 GCA_050738135.1 Rhodanobacteraceae bacterium
GATCAAGCGCGAGCGCTTGCCGCGCAGCGCAGCGCGCAACATTGCGCGTACCAGCGGGCGCAGCAGGCGTGCACGCCGATCGTGGCTTGCAAATACGTAGCCCAGGCCCGCCACCGCGTTGATCCGCGCAGGCACGCCGGCGGCCATCGCCGCCAGCGATCCGTACACTGCGCACTTGATGGTGAAGTTGTGTACCAGCAACGGACGCTCGCGCCTGAACAGCGAAATCAATTCGGTCAACACCCGCGTTTCGCGCCACGGATTGAGGCTGCGCCGATCCATGCTGTGCAACGGCGTCCAGCGCAGGCCCAGCCCGCGCAGACGCGCGCCGTATTCGCCGGGCGGCGAGACCAGCAACACGTCGTGCCCGGATGCCTGCGCAGCCAGCGCCAGCGAGCGGCGGAAGTTGTACAGATACCAAGCGGTGTTGGCGAACAGGATGACCTTGGGCATGCTCCGTGCTCCCTTGATCGCAGCTCAGTGCCGCTGTTCCGAGCCGGCACCGGTCCCACCCGATGCCTTGCAGCTCGTCTCGGCCTGATGGATCACGTCGAGGTACGTGTCGAAATCTGCGACCACCGGACCCGACGCGTAGGGGCCGTCGGTCTGCCATGCGCTGTCCTTTCCGTAAATCCAGACATATTGCTTCGCCGCGTGCAAGGAGGCTTCGAGGCGCCGCTTGAATCGCGCCGGCTTCTCGCGGGCGGCCTTGTCCTTGCGGGTCTTGCCGAGCGTCCACAGTCCGGGGGCCGTGCTGAAGCCGATCTCCTGCAGGTGCTTGTCCCCCAACAGCTCCGCGTAGTGCCCGCGTACACGTTGCACGGTCCGCGTGATGCCGTCGCTGTTGCGGCTGTAGGTTTGTTCCATCGCGATCACGGCGTGCTTCCATGGAATCGACAACAGGCCTCGCACGAACGGCACCGACAGGCCGTACTTGTCGTAGGGCGGCGGTCGCTTGCCCGACTTGATGCGATGCACGTTTGATTTGAATCGTTGCACCAGGGTGTCATAACGGTGCGTCGCGGCCAGCACGTCCGGCAGCACGATCAGCGTCATGTCGGGATAGGCCGAGTGCATCGCCGCGCCGATCGCGCGACCCTCCCGCTCGACCGTCGGCGCGAGATCGGGTCCGCCAGCCGGTCCCCCCCAGGTCGGCTTGTAGGGCTCCAGATCAAGTGCGATGCCCTTGAGTCCAGCGTGGCGGGCCAGCATCGCCGCGTGCCTGAAGCGCGCGACCACCGCCCGGTTGGCCTGCGCGTCTTTCCAGTGGTGGGTTTTGTACAACGCGACCTTGATGAAGTTGTCGGTTACCCCGTCTTTCGAGTAGAGGGACTGGAAGCGGCTGACCTTTTGCCACAGTTCGCTGTTCGGATCGGTGCCGACGTCCTTCTTCCAGTGCGCCATCACGAAGTTCAGGAAGAAACCCTCGACGCCAACCTTGCGGCCCCAGTATTCAGCCTGTTGCGGATTGGTCTGGGTGCGGATGTCGACGCCGTCGAACATCAGGAGCTTCGGGCATTGCGCGCCCAAGGCAAGTCGCCACGGCCCCGCCAGCAGAACGAGCACGGTGATCGCGCCCAGCCAATACCATGACAGTCGATGCGCAGGTCCGTTCATGTTGCACTCCTTCCGCCGGGCCCGGCGGTTCGTGGCA
>JBOHYV010000448.1:0-1636 GCA_050738135.1 Rhodanobacteraceae bacterium
GGTTGAAACGCATCTCGACATCGCGCGCTTGTGGAGCCTCTTGCGCGATCATGCCTGATTCGCGCAGGGGAAAAGCAATGCGTGAGGCCGCCTTGTGGGCCGACGTTCCGGCCTTGCTACATCGTTCGTTTTTTACCCACTGCTGCCCTTAACGACCGTCCGCATTCGGGATGCCAAACCAACAGCCACGAAAACGGGTAACGCTGTATCGGTGGGGCGACTGCGGGCCGTCACTGGGCTTGCGCTGGGTTTTTCTGTTATCCACCACAAGCTTCAGCCATCGCCATTTCGAGCGAACATTGCGGCTGTTCGCGTATCGCGGCGAGTTCCGGAGCGCACCATACTTGCTGCACGTGCCCATCCATTACTCATAAGTCAGTAGATTAGGGAACAAATGGCATCGACTGCTGTCCAAGCTGGCATGAAGATCGACGGCCGTACTTTGACGCGTGAGACGCTGGAAGCGATGCGGTTCATGGCGCTGGACCGGATGGCGGAAGGCGAATCGCCGGCGGCCATTTCGGCCTCGTTCGGCATGCATCGGGCGTGGGCGTACAAGGTGCGCCTGAAGGCACGTGGTCGCGGCAAAGGCAAGCGGGCTGTGCAGTTGCGGCGGGCACCGGGCCGCCGGCGGACATTGAGTGATGCGCAAGAACGGCAAGTGTTCCGGTGGGTGAACGGCAGGAACCCGCAGCAGTACGGTTTCGACTTCGGATTGTGGACTCGGCAGATCGTCGGAGAACTGATCACGCAGCGTTTTGGCGTGACGCTGAGCCTGGCCTCGGTGGGAGCGCTGTTGGCGCGGATCGGACTGACGCCGCAAAAACCGCTGCAGCGGGCCTACCAACGCGACCCGGAAGCCATCACGCGCTGGCAGCGGGAGACCTATCCGGCAATCGCGCGCCAAGCCAAGCGGGACAAGGCTGACATCTACTTCTGGGATGAATCCGGGTTCCGGGCCGATGCGGTGCACGGCAAGACCTGGGGCGCGAAAGGCCAGACGCCCGTGGTCGACGTGCCTGGGCAACGCCAAGGCATCAGTGCCGCGTCGGCGGTCAGTGCCAAGGGGGCGTTCTGGTTCACCACCTACAAAGGTGGCCTGAATGGCGACTTGTTCGTGACCTTCCTGCGGCGGCTGATGCGCGGTCAGCGCAAGCCGTTGCATCTGATCCTCGACAACCTGCCTGCGCACAAGACCCGCGCCGTCAAAGCTTACGTTGCCAAGCTGAAGGGCAGGTTGGCGTTGCACTTCCTGCCCGGCTACGCACCCGAGCTGAATCCGGATGAGTTGGTCTGGAGCCACGCCAAGCGCACCGGCAACGCCCGTCGCCCGCTGCGCGCAGGCGAACGTCTGGAGGATCGCATCCAGTTTCAGCTGGCCGACATGGCGGCACAGCCAGATCTGATCCGTTCGTTCTTCAGGCATCCAAGTGTTGCCTATATTGCTGACTGCTGAGTAGCTCGTTGCAGCTTCCCGCTTCGCAACACGAGCCAGCAAATAACCTATTAGGACCATAAAAACAAGAGACGCATACGCGAGCCAAATCCATGGCGATTGATCTACAAAGAATGTCCAATTTGGTCTTGCACCGAATGCCAACGGCAGGAAGGCGACATAAACAAGTGTGTCTAACGC
>JBOHYV010000449.1:0-1634 GCA_050738135.1 Rhodanobacteraceae bacterium
ACCAGCCGGGTTGCGAGAACCAGCCGAGGTGCCAGCCCTGGAACGGGCTGAGCCAGCCGCCCATGAACAGGATCGGCGCGAGGAACGACAACAGGATCATGTTGGCGTATTCGGCCAGGAAGAACAGTGCAAACGCCGAACCCGAATACTCGACGTGATAGCCCGCCACGATTTCCGACTCGCCCTCGGCCACGTCGAACGGCAAACGGTTGGTTTCCGCCACGCCCGAGATGTAGTACACGAAAAACATCGGCAGCAGCGGCAGCCAGAACCAGTCGAAAAGCCCCTTGCTGCCGGCCTGCGCCTCGACGATGGCCGTGAAGTTGAGGCTGCCCGCCAGCACCAGCACGCACACCAGCGCCATGCCGATGCAGATTTCATACGAGATCATTTGTGCGGCCGATCGCATCGCGCCGAGCAGCGCGTAGCGCGAGTTGGAGGCCCAACCACCGAGGATGATCCCGTACACGCCCAGCGAGGTCATCGCAAGCAGATACAACACGCCCGCGTCGACGTTCGCCAGCACGAACCCGCCGCCGTTGAACGGCACCACGGCCCACACCGCCAGCGCCGGCGTCACCGCCAGCAGCGGCGCGGTGAAGTACAGGAAACGGTTGGCATTGGTCGGGACGATGATCTCCTTGATCAGCAGCTTGGTCACGTCCGCGAACGCCTGCAGCAAGCCGAATGGACCGATCTTGTTCGGCCCGATGCGCACGTGCATCCAGCCGATCACCTTGCGTTCCCACCACACATACATGGCCACCGCGATGATCAGCGGAACGGCAATCGCCAGGACTTTGCCCAGCGTCAATCCAAATATGAGCGCGTCGTTCATGCGGTCACCGCCTTGATGCCGAGGACCGCGCCGTACGGCGGCAGTGATCCGGTGGCGGCGTGTCCCGCCTCGATCCATGCGCATCCCTTGGGTACGGCGGCATCGACGATGACCGGCAACTGCACGCCTTCGACGTCGGCCTTGAACCCGCTCAGCAGGCTCAAGGCGCGGGCGTCGTCCATGCTGATGCGCAAGGCCGGGGCGCGATTGAGCGGGTGCGCCTGCAAGGCCCTGGCACGCCGCACCACCGCGTCGGCACGGTAGATGCCGACGGTGGCGAGACGCGTGATCGTTCCGTCCACGATCGGTGTTCGCGCCGACAGGGGTCGGGCCGGTCCCCGG
Source organism: Rhodanobacteraceae bacterium (assembly GCA_050738135.1). GTDB lineage: Bacteria > Pseudomonadota > Gammaproteobacteria > Xanthomonadales > Rhodanobacteraceae > 66-474. The sequence goes on from JBOHYV010000449.1 coordinate 1,181, forward strand.
TCCCCGGTCCCCGGTCCCGACAAATCGTCAACGATCCGCGCGTACACCGCGTCGAGCGCGGTGAAATCGAACCCCGCGATGCCAAGCGCTCCACCCAATGCGCGCAGCACTTTCCAGCCAGGTCGCGCATCCCCCGGCAGGGTTGAACCCGCGGCGACCGTTTGGACCACCCCATCGACGTTGACCCAGGTTCCGTCGATTTCCGGCGGCAGCCCCAGGGGCAGCACGGCGTCGGCGGTGCGCCTGACGCCTTCGCAGGCATAGCCGCCTGCGTACACATGAAACCCGGCGGCTTCGCGCGCCCTGTCGCAAGCCGCCGGCGCGTACGTGTCCTGCGAACCCGCCTGCCAGGTAACCAGTGCCTTGGGCGGCTGTTCCAGTATTGCCTTGCCGCCACCCGCCGATTGTGCACCCACGCGCGCCAGACCCACCGCGTTGGCGCCCGACGGCAGTT
>JBOHYV010000450.1:0-1629 GCA_050738135.1 Rhodanobacteraceae bacterium
CGGCAGTTATGTCACGCACACCTACACCTTCAACGATCTCGTCGATGCGTTGAACAAGGTCCAGCCTTACGGCTGGGCCGGTTTTCTGCACAACTGGCTGGATGGTGTCGGCCGGCAGGTGCCGCTGCTGTTGGGCGTCGATGAGGCCGGTTGGCGCCTGGCTTATACCGACAAGCCGTCGCGATACCAGAGCGCACTTGAAAACGTGGGCGAAGGCGAACTGGAAGGCTCGGGTGTCAACGCGATGCCATCGGTGGGCCTGTTCCTGAGCCGCCGTGGCAGGGTGATCGACGTGCTGTGGCAAGGTCCCGCGTTCAAGGCCGGCTTCGCACCGGGCATGCAACTGGTTGCAATCAACGGTCAGCGCTACAGCACGTCCGCGTTGCACGCTGCCATCGCCCAGGCGCAGCAAAGCAAAAAGCCGTTGCAGATACGGGTGCGGGTGGATGGCCTCAGCAAGCTGTACACGATCCACTACGACGGCGGGTTGAAATACCCGCAACTGATTCGCGCAAACGGCAAGACCGATTATCTGAAGCAGATCCTCGCACCCAAGCCCCTGGACAATGATTCATGAAACGGCCCATTGACGCGCCCCGACAGGCAACAAGCGGGTGAACACGGTGCACGCATCCGACATCCAGGAGCGGCTCAGGACAGCCACACGACGTCGGTCGCGTCCCGCTTGCGTGCTCATGGTTCTGCTGATCGCGATGATGCTGCCGGTCGCGGGGATGGCTTCCGGACTCGTTCCCGCGGATGTCGGCGATCACGCGCTGAATGTGGTCACCGGCTTGGTCACGGCCGGACAGTTCCACGCTGCCCAGGCCCGCATCGATGCCGTGTTGAAGCAGCCGGGATTGCCGGCAGCAGCGCGCAAGGCCTTCGAGTTCCAGCGCGTGCGCATGCAGCGCATGCGCAAGGACTTCAGCCTCACCGCTGATCAGGTGAAGGCGGAGGTGCGCAAGCAGATCCCCGATTTGAGCGATGCGGAATTTGCACGTTGGGACGCGCGTGGCCTGTTCGAGCACATGGTCATCGATGGCGAGCGGATGTACTTCAATCGCTCGCCGTCCAATCTGTTCCACCTGAGCGCGGAGGCGCGCGCGCGGCGCAAGGGGCGAAGTTCGTTCGTCGCCAGCGGACTTCCGGTCGAGATCAATGACGGCTACATCGACTTCGATCGCGGGGTGATCCGGAAGGCGAAGGCCACGGGTCGAACCAGCGTGCTGCCGAAGCGCGTGTGGGTCACGCAGACGTTGACCGTGGACGCCGACGCCGTGCCTGCGGGCAACAACGTGCGCGCGTGGATTCCTTATCCGCGCGCGATTCCCGGCCAGCAGGAAGATATCCACTTCATCTCCAGCCAACCGTCCGCGCATCGGATCGCACCGAAAACGGCGCTGCAGCGCACGGTGTATCTGGAACAGCCCGCAAAGGCGGGCCAGCCGACGGTATTCAAGATTGCCTACGAAGTGACCCTTTACGCGCAGTACCACGCAATTGATCCCGCCAGGGTGGTGCCGGCGAAGCTCACGCCTGCGCTGGCGCCATACGTGGCCGAGCGCGCGCCGCACATCGTGTTCACCGAGCCGCTGCGCGTGTTTTCCAGGCAAGTGGTGGGCGATG
>JBOHYV010000451.1:0-1618 GCA_050738135.1 Rhodanobacteraceae bacterium
CAAGACCAAGAAACCCCAGATCTACGTCATGCCCATGGACGGCGGCGATGCGATGCGCGTTACCGACAGCAAGCAAGGCGTCGACACCTATTCCTGGAGTCCGGATGGATCGCAGATCGCGTTCATCTCCCAGGACCCAGCCTTGAATGCAAAGGCGATCAAGGCGCACGACAAGGGGTTCCGGATCAGCGACGGCAATTTCCTGTTGACCGAGGATGTGGCGCCCTGGCAGCTGTGGGTCGTTTCTGCCACCGGCGGCGACGCCAGGCGCCTGACCGCAGGCAAATTCAGCCTTGACACGGTGCAGGGCGGGGCAACGGCGCCGGCATGGAGCCGCGACGGCAAGCAGATTGCCTTCACGAAGTATCCGGGCCCGTATTGGGGGCCTTCATTTCATTCGGTGATCGCCGAGATCGCTGCCGCCGGCGGCAAGGTTCGTGCCCTGGTTTCCTCCGAAACCTCGATGGACGTGCGGTTTGCACCGACTGGCGATCTTTATGCATTCCTGCGTCCGCGCGGCGGCGACCAGAACAACGGCAACGCGGTGTATGTGGGTGGTGGCGGCAGCGTGTACGACCCCACCGCGGCACTGGCGCGCAATTTCAACGGCTACGCCTGGCTTCCGCATGGCAAGGCGCTGTTGTTGGCGGGCCAGCTGGGGACGCGATCGGTATTGTGGGAACAACCGTTGCATGGCGCGGCGCGTGTGCTGGATCTCGGCGCTGTCGAGGTCGGAAGCGGAGTGAGCGTCGCGAAGGATGGCGAGCTCGCGTTCGTCGGCAGCACCAAGACCCATCCCGGCGAGTTGTATGTGATGACGTCGGTGAATGCCAGGCCGCGGCGTTTGACCGACCTCAATGCATTCGTGGACAAGCTGCAGCTCGGCCGCACCGGATCGGTGCAATGGAAAAGCGCAGACGGTTTCGACGAGGACGGTGTGTTGACGTATCCGGTCGACTACACCCGGGGCAAAAAGTATCCGCTGGTGCTGGTGATCCACGGCGGGCCGGAAGGCGCCTCCGGCGTGGACTTCTCGCCGCTGGCGCAGTTGTTGGCCGCGCAAGGCTTCCTGGTGTTCCAGCCCAACTATCGCGGCAGCATCAACCTCGGTGACAAATACCAGCACGCGATTTACCGCGACACCGGCGAAGGCCCCGGCAAGGACGTGATGGCGGGAATCGCCGCGGTCGAAAAACTCGGAGTCGTGGACAAGGATCGGATCGGGGTAACGGGTTGGTCCTACGGTGGCTACATGACGACCTGGCTGACCGGCCACTACGACGTGTGGAAAGCCGCGGTCGCGGGTGCGCCGCTCACCGACTGGGTGATGGACTACACGCTCGCCTATTATCAAAAGGGCGACACCTATTTCTTCGGCTCGTCGCCGTGGACCGACGCCGGCTGGAAAATCTGGCGCGAGCAGTCGCCGATCACCTACGCGCGCAACGTCAAGGCGCCGACGCTGCTGATGGGCGACGTCCACGATCCGAACGTGCCGTTGCTCAACGCCGAGGAGTGGTACCACGCCCTGCGCGACAACGGGGTCACGGTGGAGTTTTACGCGTATCCCGAACCCACTCACTTTCCGCACGACATCGTGCAGCAGACCGATGTGTAC
>JBOHYV010000452.1:0-1618 GCA_050738135.1 Rhodanobacteraceae bacterium
ATCGCGCGCAGGCAGCGGACCGGGATCAACGTGCGCGGGTTCGAACCGGTCATGCGTGGGTCCAACGTCGTGGCCGGGTAGTTCGGGATTCCACACCGTGGCCGGCGCCAATCCGGCCTCCAGCGTGATCCGCCTCGGCCCGACCCGCCGTTCCATCGTACCCGCCATCGCGGTCCGCCAACTGGAGGCGGCTTGCTCCCGATGTGCCTCGCTCATGCTGACCTGCATCAGCTTTTCGGCATCGGCGAAGGTCTGTTGGGTAACCGCCGGACCGGTGCCTTCCCCGGTGTTGAAGGCAGGCGTTGCCCCCGGCACGGCCTCAGGGCTGGTGGTTTGCGCCCTGAGCTTCCACGCGGCAAGCATGCCCACCAGGGCCAGCGGCATACGGACGAGGAAATCGCGGCGTGCTTTCATGGATTTCATGAGTGCTCCTGAAACCGGGGTCAGAGTGCAATTTTCCGATATGCATGGCTAGCGCAATCCTAGCGGCGACAAAGGGGGCTGGCACCTGTTCGCGCGTTGTTTCGGGGAGCGTTTTCGTTTTCAATGGATTGCCCGCCACCGTTGACCGGAATCCCCATGACCTTTGCAGACTTCGACCCGCTTCTGTCCCGTGCGCACGCCCACGCCAGCACCTTCCTGGATGGCCTGCCGCAGCGCTTCGTCGGCGCGCGCGCGGGGCGCGAGGAGATGATGGCCGCGCTCGACGCACCGCTGTCGCGGCACGGCGAAGATCCGGCCGCGGTGCTCGACCTGCTCGCGCGCAATGCCGAACGCGGCGCGTCGGGCTGCGCCGCGCCGCGCTATTTCGGATTCGTCATCGGTGGCTCACAGCCCGTGGCGCTGGCTGCGGACTGGCTGGTGTCGACCTGGGACCAGAACGCCGGCATCCACGTCATCTCGCCGATTACCGCCGCGATGGAGGAGATCGCCGCGCGCTGGCTGCTGGAGCTGTTCGACCTTCCACGCGAGAGCAGCGTCGGCTTCGTCACCGGCTGCCAGATGGCGCACTTCACTTGCCTCGCCGCCGCCCGCCATGGTGTGCTGCGCAAGGCAGGTTGGGATGTCGAGACCGAAGGCCTCAATGGTGCGCCGCGCGTCCACGTCGTCGCCTCGCAGGAAGCGCACGTCACCGTCGATGTCGCGCTGCGCTACCTCGGGCTCGGCACGCGCGCGCTGGTGCATGTCGAGTCCGACGCCCAGGGCCGCCTGCGCGCCGACCGCCTGCGCGAAATCCCGCCGACGCTGCAGGGCCCGGTCATCGTTTGCGCGCAGGCCGGCAACGTGAACACCGGCGCCTTCGATCCGCTGCGCGAGATTGCCGAAGCTGTGCGCGCGCATGGCGCCTGGCTGCACGTCGACGGCGCCTTCGGCCTGTGGGCGCGCGCCAGCGCCAGCGAAACATTGCGCGCGATCGCCGACGGCATTGAGCTCGCCGACTCCTGGGCGACCGACGCACACAAGTGGCTCAACGTGCCCTACGACAGCGGCTTGGCCATCGTGCGCAATGCCGAGGACCACCACGACGCGATGACATCCGCCGCGGCCTACCTGATCCAGACCCGCGGCGCGGAGCGCGACGCCGTCGACTGGGTGCCCGAGTTCTCCCGCCGCGCCC
>JBOHYV010000453.1:0-1593 GCA_050738135.1 Rhodanobacteraceae bacterium
CGCCGGTATGGACCACAACGGCAGCAACGCCAATGCGATCGGTAAAACAGGATACGGCGCATGGCACGTTCTCGTCCGCGGCAGTGATGCTGAGACCGCGCGGGCGCGTTCCGAGTTTCAGGTGATCGCGACCGGATACGAACCCAGCACCGTCACCTGCGAAGCGAAATCGCCCAGCTCCGCCAGCGCGTCGCGCAACGGTGATTCATCCACGTGGCCGCCGACATCGATGAAGAACGCGTATTGCCACTTCCCGGTGTGTGCCGGGCGCGATTCGATGCGGTTCATGCTGACGCCGCGCCGCGCCAGCGGCTCGAGCACGCGGTACAACGCGCCGGGTTGGTCGTGCACGAACACCAGCAGCGAGGTGCGATCATTGCCAGATGGCGGGAACAGCGCGCGCCCGATCACCAGGAAGCGCGTGGTGTTGTCTGGGCGATCCTCGATCGGGCCGGCCACGACCTTCAGGCCATATACGTGCGCCGCGCTTTCGCCAGCGATCGCGCCGGCATCGTCGGCCTTGCGCGCGCGTCGTGCGGCCTCGGCGTTGCTGGACACCGCCTGCAACTCGATGCCGGGCAAATTCTGGCGCAACCATCCGCGACATTGCGCCAGCGACTGACCGTGCGAAGCCACGCGTTCGATGTCTTCGATGTGCCCGCTGCGAGACAGCAGGTATTGATGCACGTGCAACTCGACTTCACCGCAAATTTTGAGCGGCGAGCCAAGGAACAAATCCAGCGTGGACTGGATGGTGCCCTGCCCGGAATTCTCGACCGGCACCAGGCCGAAATCCGCGCGCCCGTCCGCGACCTCGTCGAATACTTCGGCAATGCTGGCCAGCGGAAAGCCTTTGGCGGAATGTCCGAAGTGCTTGAACACCGCCTGTTCGGAAAACGTGCCTTCGGGGCCGAGATAACCGATCTTCAGCGGTTCCTGTTGCGCGAGGCAGGCCGACATGATTTCGCGGAATAATCGCACCAGCACGTCGTCGGCCAAGGGCCCGGCATTGCGATCGACCACGCGCCTGAGCACCTGTGCTTCGCGCTCGGGGCGATAGTAATCGACCGCGGCCGCGAGCTTGCCCTTGGCCCGTCCGACCTGCTGCGCCCAACCGGCGCGTTCGGCGATCAGAGCCTGGATCTGATGGTCGATGCCGTCGATCTCGGCACGCACCGCCGCGAGATCGGGTTTCGAAGGCGATGCGCGCCTGCCCGCGGTCTTCGTGCGTGTCGGCCGCGGTGCCGCCGCAGGCTTGCGCGTTCGCGGAGTCTTGCCTGCCATGCCGGTTCTCCTGAACGAACCGGCAGCTTGCCGGCGTTCGCGGTCACTTCGCAAGTGGTCGGGCGTCCATTTGCCTCGCGGCGAAATGCAATCCGCATTCGCGCTGCAGCCCGAAGAAGCGCGTATCTTCATCACGCATCCCGGGTTCCCAGCGGCGTGTGGTGTGCACGTCACCGATCGAGACGTAGCCTTCGTGCCACAGCGGGTGATACGGCAGGTCGTGGCGATTAAGATAGTGCCATACGTCGTGATCTCGCCAGTCGGCGATCGGGTGCAGCTTCCAGCGGCCATCGTGCAGCTCAAGGAACC
>JBOHYV010000454.1:0-1577 GCA_050738135.1 Rhodanobacteraceae bacterium
CTACAGCGGCGACGAACTCGAAATGACCGCGCCACTCGCGCCCAACATCAACGACAAGGGTTGCGCGTTCGGCGGCAGCATGGCGTCGCTGCTGACGCTGGCGGGCTGGGGCCTGATCGAGCTGGGCTTGCGTGCGGAGGGGCTCGATTGCGACATCTACGTTGGCGATTCGCAGCTGCGTTACCGCGAACCCGTGTGGGGCGAACTGCGTGGCATCGCGCGGTTCGCCGAGACCGGCGCATTGCCGCGCGTGGTCGCGGCCGTACGCGAACAAGGCAAGGGCCGTGCGGACGTCGTGTGCGAAATCGCCGGAGACCAAGGCCCGGCGGCCACCCTAACCGCGCGATTCGTCGCCAAGCTGCGTGAGTAGGGCCTGTTGGGGCCATTCCGCGTGAGCCGCGTTGCTCTCGCAGCGGTTGCCAGACAAGGCGCGTGCCGCAGCGCCATGGTGGTTCCATGGTCAAGGCGCGCACCGCAGTATGGCGGCCGCTGCGAAGCAACCCTCCGGGCCGGGGCCGTTTGCCCACACGGCTGTGTCATCGCTCGTCTATGTATCGACATACATCCTCCTCACTCTTCCTTGCCCTGCGGGCAAACGGCCGACCGCGCGGCCACGTAGCATAGCGTCAACAGGCCCTGATCTCCCGTTGCATTCGCTGCATCGTAACGCAAAGCCGTTGCCGGCCGCTGTTAAACTCCCGCGATGCGCGATCAGCATGCACTCGATTTCCTCCGCAACCGCCGCTCGGTGCCGGCTGCACAATTGCAGGCGCCAGGCCCGACGCCGCAGGAGCTCCGCGAAATCGTCGCCACCGCGACCAGGGTGCCGGACCACGGCAAGCTGACGCCCTGGCGGTTGATCGCATTCACCGGCGAGGCAGGCGCGCGCTACGGCGAGGCGCTGGCCACGTTGCACCTGCGCGTCGATCCGAACGTACCGCAAGCCAAACTGGCCAAGGACCGCGAACGCTTCGCGCACTCACCCACGGTGCTGGCGCTGATCGCGCGGATCGACGATGCGCACCCGAAGATTCCGGCGCAGGAACAACTGCTGTCGGCCGGGTGCCTCGGCTTCAACCTGCTGCTGGCCGCGCAGGCGGCGGGCTTCGCGGCGCAATGGTTGACCGGCTGGTCGTGTTACGACCGCGAAGCGTCCAGGCTGCTGGGGCTCGCCGAGCAGGAACGCGCGATCGCTTATATCCACATCGGCGGCCGCGGCAGCGAACCGCCGGAGCGCAATCGCCCGGATATCGATCAGGTGCTGGGGGCGTGGCAAGGGTGAACGCCTCGACGACCGTTGCAACGGCTGTTGCGACGCCGTCCGGCATGCCGGTCAAAACCTTGTACCTGATCGACGCCAGCATGTACGTGTTCCGCGCCTGGCACTCGATGCCGGACGTGTTTTTCGACACTGACGGCGCACCCGTCAATGCCGTGCACGGTTTCGCGCGCTTCCTGCTGGATTTTGTCGAGCGCACGCATGCGACGCATGCGGTCGCCGCGTTCGACATCGCGCTTACTAGTTCCTTCCGCAACGCGATCTATCCGGCCTACAAGGCCAACCGCGAGCCGGCGCC
>JBOHYV010000455.1:0-1551 GCA_050738135.1 Rhodanobacteraceae bacterium
GCCGACAGTCTCGGCGTTTCGTTGCGCACGGTCTACCGCGATGTCGTGGACTTGCAGACATCGGGTGTACCCATCGAGGGTGAGGCCGGTGTCGGCTATTTGTTGCGCAAGGGTTCGGACATTCCGCCGCTGATGTTCAGCGCCGAAGAACTGGAAGCGCTGGTGGTGGGCACGCGCTTCGTGCGCGCGTTCGCGGGCGAACGGCTGGCCATGGGCGCACAGTCGGCGATGCTGAAGATCGCCGCGGTGCTGCCGGCCGAATTGCGCGGGCGCGCCGAACGCTCGCGGGTGTTCGTGCCGCAGCGCTGGTATGAAGCGAAATCCGGCATGGTGGACGCGTTGCACGAGGCCATCGCCGCGCATCGCGTGTTGAAGGCCGAGTACCGCGACTCGGGCGGCGCGCCCAGCACGCGTGACATCGAGCCCTTGTGCCTGGCTTGTTGGGGGCCGGTGTGGACGCTGGGCGCATGGTGCCGCTTGCGCAACGACTTCCGCAATTTCCGTCCGGACCGCATGCAGTTCACGGCCACCGGTGAAATCTTCGCGGAAACGCCGGAGCGCGGGCTGGATGCATATCTCGTCCATGCCGGCGTGCCGCATCAGCACATCGAATGACCTTCGGCAAATGCGCGGGGCGCCGCCGCCGGCGCTATCGTTGCAGGCTTCCGGGCGGGAGGGGACCCATGCAGCACCTGGCACTCGTGATGGCATCGTGGCCGCCGTGGTCGGCGTCGCTGCCGATGGCGCGCATCGACCGCAAAGACCCGGCGTCGTCGGCGTCGTCGCGCACCCGCCCGCACCGCGATGCGGACTGATTCGGTGCAGGCGAATCCGCCATCGGTGGAGGCCGGCGTCGCGGATTCGACCGGCGCAGGTTTCAAGCGCAACCTCAGCCTGGTCGACCTCACTTTCGTCGGGCTGGGGGCGATCTTCGGGTCCGGCTGGCTGTTCTCGGCCAGCTACGTGGCGGCCATCGCCGGGCCCGCGGGCATCGTGTCGTGGCTGATCGGCGGCGCCGCGGTGCTGCTGCTCGGTCTGGTGTATTGCGAACTCGGTGCCGCATTGCCGCGTTCCGGCGGCGTGGTGCGCTACCCGGTGTATTCGCACGGCGCGCTGCTCGGTTACCTGATGGGTCTGATCACGCTGATCGCCTTTTCGAGCCTGATCGCGATCGAGGTCGAGGCGTGCCGGCAATACGCGTCCGCGTGGTTGCCGCAACTGACGCAGGCCGGTTCGCAAGCGCCGACGGCACTGGGTTGGTGGGTGCAGCTTGCGATCCTCGGGATTTTCTTCCTGCTGAACTATTTCAGCGTGAAGACCTTCGCACGCGCCAACAACGTGGTCAGCGTGTTCAAGTTCGTGGTGCCGCTGGCGGTGATCGTGGCGCTGCTGTGGTTTTTCCACCGCGACAATCTGACGGTGCATGGTTTCGCACCGTTCGGCTTCGCCGGCGTCGCTGGCGCGGTGTCCGCCGGTGGCATCATCTTCGCCTATCTCGGTTTGACGCCGATCGTGTCGGTGGCGGGCGAAGTGCGTGATCCGCAGCGCAGC
>JBOHYV010000456.1:0-1510 GCA_050738135.1 Rhodanobacteraceae bacterium
CTTCGGCACCCTGCCTCCGCGGTCGGGTTCCATCGCCGACAGAGCCGGCGATGGCTCCGGAATGACGAAAACCGAGGCTTGTTTTCTGGCGATAAAAAATGCGCAAGTCAGCGCTGACTCATCTCGATTCATCCAACCGACCGCGGATGGTGGACGTCGGCGCTAAAACCGCGAGCGTGCGTGTCGCCGTGGCCGAAGCCATCGTGCGTTTCCCGAAAGCAGTTGCCGACGCACTGCGCGCCGGCGGCATGCGCAGCGCCAAGGGCCCCGTGATCGACACCGCGATCGTGGCCGGGACCATGGCCGCCAAGCGCACCCACGAACTGATCCCGTTCTGCCATCCGCTGGCCATCGAGCGTTGCAAGTTCGAGGTGGAGTTCGTTTCGGACACCGAGTTGGCGATCCGTTGCGAGGTGTCGATCACGCACAAGACCGGGGTCGAGATGGAGGCACTCACCGGCGCCAGCGTGGCCGCATTGACGGTGTACGACATGTGCAAGGCGCTGTCTCACGAGATCGTGGTCGGGCCGCTTCGGTTGCTGGAAAAATCCGGCGGCAAGCGAACGGTGAAGTCGGGAAAGGTCGTCTCGCGCAAGCGCGGCGCGCCGCAATGACATTTCGATTGCTGTACTTTGCGTCGCTGTCCGACGCGGCGGGGTGCGCCGAGGAGACCATTGCCAGCGATGCGCGCGACGTGCGCGGCTTGTACTCGGAACTGGCAGCGCGGCACGGGTTTGCATTTGCGCCGGAACACCTGCGCGTCGCCGTCAACGGTGCGTTCACGGACTGGAATCGCCTCCTTGCCGACAACGACGAGGTGGTGTTTCTGCCGCCGGTAAGTGGTGGTTAGCCATGTTCTGGATCAGTGCCGATCCGATCAACGTGGATGCGTTGCGCCGCGAACTGGAAGCGCAGGGTGTCGGCGCCGTGGCCTGTTTCGAAGGACGGGTACGCGATCACAACGACGGCCGAGCGGTCGAAGGCCTTTCGTACCAGGCTTATACACGCCTTGCCGAGGCCGAGGGGCAACGCATCGTCGCGGAAGCGCATGCCAGGTTTGTGGTGGTACGCGTCGAGTGCAGGCACCGCGTCGGCAATCTCGCGCTTGGCGATGTCGCGGTGTGGGTGGGTGTATCGGCGGCGCATCGCGGGGCGGCCTTCGACGCCTGTCGCTACGTGATCGATCAGGTCAAGATGCGGGTTCCGATCTGGAAACGCGAGCACTATGTCGGGGCCGAACCGGCATGGTTGCACCCCGAATCAGGCACGCGGTGACGATTGCCCGCAGCCGCCAACGCCGGTACTCTGCTGCGTTCACTTCTCGGGGAGTCGCCCGAGGGTAGCCTGGATGCAGCGAAGCGGAATCCGCGCCGTGCGCCCGATCGTTCCCGGATTTGCCACTGCGTGGCTGCATCCGGGCTACATTGGCGCTTCGTGGTTCCAACAAATGTGGAGAGGTGTCCGAGCGGTTGAAGGAGCGCGCCTGGAAAGTGTGTAAGCGGCTAAACCC
>JBOHYV010000457.1:0-1509 GCA_050738135.1 Rhodanobacteraceae bacterium
TCCGGTGATCACGCTGGCGCTGACCTCCGACACGCAACCGATGTCGGCGCTGTTCGATTCGGCGAATACCCTGCTGCAACCGCGCCTCAGCCAGTTGCCGGGCGTCGCTTCGGTGGATGTGTCCGGCAGCGCGCAACCGGCGGTGCGGGTGGACGTGGACCTGCACAAGCTCACGGCGCTCGGCCTGTCCACCAACGACATCCGCAACGCGATCACCGCGGCCAACGTGACCTCGCCGCAGGGCTTCCTCACCGATGGCGAGATCTCCACCGCGATCACCGCGACCGACCAACTGCACACCGCCGACGATTTCGCCAACCTGGTGATCGCGACCCACAACGGCATGCCGGTGTACCTGCACGACGTGGCGAACGTGTACGAAGGTGCGGAGGACAAGTTCCAGGCCGCGTATTTCAACGGCAAGCGCTCGATCCAGTTGCAGGTGTACAAGCGTCCGGACGCCAACGTGATCAAGACGGTGGACGGCGTGAAGGACGAGCTGCCCGGCTTGCGCAACCTGGTGCCGCCGGGTACGCAGATCACGCCGTACTTCGACGAAACCTCGACCATCCGCAACTCGGTCAACGACGTGCAGATCACCCTGCTGATCAGCCTGTCGATGGTGATCCTGACGATGGCGCTGTTCCTGCGCCGGCTCGCGCCCACTCTGATTGCCACCTCGGCCGTGCCGATGTCGCTGTGCGGCGCGTTCATCGTGATGTACGCGATGGATTACACACTCGACAACCTGTCGCTGCTGGCGCTGGTGATCGCGCTGACGTTCGTGGTGGACGACGCGATCGTGGTGATCGAAAACATCATCCGTCATCTCGACGAAGGCAAGTCGCGCCTGCAAGCTGCGCTGGAAGGCGCCAGGGAAATCGGCTTTACCATCGTCGCGATCACCGCCTCGCTGCTGGCGGTGTTCATGCCGATCCTGTTCGCGCCGTCCTTCATCGGCATGTGGTTTCGCGAATTCACGGTCACCATCATCGCGGCCATTTTCGTGTCGATGCTGGTGTCGTTGACGCTGACGCCGGCGCTGTGCGGCCGCTTCCTGCGCCATCACGACCACCGCGAATCGGGGCCGTCGAAACTGTCGCGCGCGATCGACCGCTTCCATGCGGGCATGCTGTCCATCTACACCCGCACCCTGGACTGGACGCTGCACAAGCATCCGAAGTTGATGGCGTGGACGCCGCTGCTGCTGCTGGCATTGACCATCTACCTGTTCCATGCGATTTCGTTCACCAGTTTTCCGCCGCAGGACACCGGGCTGATCTGGGGTCGCGCCAGTGGCGAGGTGACGATGTCGTTCACCGACCTGGAAGCGCGCACCAGCGGCTTGGTGAAGATGCTGCGCCAGGACCCGGCCGTCGAGTACGTCGGCGCCTCCGTCGGCACCAGCCGGCGCGGGCCGAGCGGCTGGTTCAGCATCCAGCTGAAACCGCTGGGCGAGGGACGCAAGGACTCCACCGACGTGGTGGTGACGCGGCTGTCGGCCAAGGC